>CACXYG010000001.1 GCA_902771745.1 uncultured Erysipelotrichaceae bacterium
TATATGCTTTTTTTGAATACTACAATAGCTAGGGACGGATGGAGCGTGATTAGGGATTTATGGCTCGTGAATGGGACGAAATACACGGTTTTGTGACGAATGGCAGAGGAAAATGTTGCTTGATTGGCAAAAAATAAGTACCTTTGCAGCTGCATAAAAAAGTTTAGGGTTTAGAGTTTAGTGATTAGAGTTTTCCAAAATGAACGATTACATATATATACTCAAGCGTGCTTTCAAGTGTGGTATCGGGGTGTTGGTCTTTCTTGCACTCGTACAACCTTTCGGTATAGGCAGGCTAAATGAAGGTCGTATGGGGTATATTCTTATATGCTCTTTGATATCTTTCCTTGCCGTCTTGTTTTCCTTGCTGCTGACAAAGGCTGCTCTTGGAGATTATGAAAAGCGTAACGGTTCTCTAAAGTACTTCCTTGTTCGCGAGTCGGTTGCCTATATTGTTAATACTCCAATTCTCGCGCTTTTGCTGCTTATGTACGATGGTTGGTTTTGTCAAAGGCGATGGGATATGTTCTTCTATCTCATCGGTGGTGTTGTCCTATTTATGGGTATTATCTCCTTCTTCTTGATTCCATCAGAAGAAGAGACGAAAAACCAAAACAGTTATCTATCTCAGTTAGTCGATGACTTTAAGCCATCGACCATCAAGAAGAACAAAGAACTTTACATCGTCTTCTTGATCTACTTTGTCTATGCTACAGCTACGCAAATCTTCTTCCCTTATCTGATGGTCTATATGGAAAGAACCTGTCAGATTGCCAATGTCGGTACAGGCTTCCTTACACCATTTGCCATCGTCATGGCCATTGCTTTAATCGCTGGTTCCTTACTTTCTTTGGGTATCGGTTCCTTTGCTGATATGATCGGCAAGAACAACATGATCATTCCAACCTTTGTCATCTATGGCATCGGTATCTTGATGATGTTCTTCATTCCATATGTCGGAAATACCGGCGATACTGGAAGAACTGTCTATGCCGCGATTTCCGGTATGATCATGATTCTTGGCTATGTCGGTGTGCCGACGATTGTCAACGCGCTTGTCAGAGAGAAGATTCCTAAGGGTAAGGAAGGTAACTTCATGGGCATCCGTATGCTTTTTGTCGTTGCGCTTCCAATGTGTATCGGCCCCTTTATCGGTAACGCCTTGAATGGCTCTTTAGGTCAGCAATACACCACTACTTATGGTGATGTCTCCTTTGTTCCAACCGAGTATGGTTATCTTATCGGTCTTGCTTTCTTAGTCTTAGCCATCATTCCAATTCTCATCTATTCCAGAATGAGAAAGAATGATCACTTTAATCACGGCTATCTCTTCAGCAAGAGAGATGAGATTCATATCGATCCAAAAGAAGTTCCGTTAAGCGAATATCCAAGACCAAACTTGAAGCGTGAATCCTACCTCAATTTGGATGGTATCTGGGATTTCTGCATCTCCAAGAGTGAAGAATTACCAAGTGTCTATAGAGATTACATCATGGTTCCTTATGCGATTGAATCGGCTTATTCTGGTATCAATCACCTCATGGAAGTGGATGAAATCCTTTATTATCGCAAGAAAGTGAAGTTACCAGATGGCTTTAAAAAACAGAAGACCATCATTCACTTTGAAGGTGTTGATCAGTATTGTGAAGTCTATATCAATGATGTCATGGTGGCTTCTCATATGGGTGGTTTTACCCCATTTGATGCGATTCTTCCAAGTGATATTGATAACGAATTCACCATCACTTTGAAAGTCAAAGACTGGACAGATGATTCCTATCACACCAGAGGTAAACAAGCCTTACAGGTCACCGGTTACTTCTATTCCTCTTCCAGCGGTGTCTATAAACCGATCTGGATGGAAAGTGTTCAGGAGGACTATATCCAGAATGTCATCTTTACACCAAATTATGATAAACAGACTTTGAAGGTCAAAGTCGTCACACCAACAGATGGCAAGGCGAAATTAGTCATTCACGCCAAAGAATATGAAGTGCAGACCAATGTGGAAGAAATCATCTCCTTAAGTCATGATTTCCACGCCTGGAGCAATAAAGATCCTTATCTTTACGATGTCGATATCTGGTATAAGAATGACGTTGTCTCCTCCTATTTTGGTATTCGTAAAATCGAAATCAAGGAGATCAACGGCAAGAAGAGAATCCTTCTGAACAATGAACCGATTTTCTTCTCTGGTCTTTTAGATCAGGGTTATTACTTCATCGGTAACTACACGCCAAAGAATTACGAGGAATATCTCTTTGATATCAAGAAGTGTAAAGAGATGGGCTTTAACTGCCTTAGAAAACATATCAAGACAGAACTGCCTCTCTTCTACTACTATTGCGATAAAGAGGGTATGTTACTCATTCAGGACTTCCCTTGCGGAGGCGATAAATACTCCTTCTTATGGAGTGTTATTGCTCGTCCATTACCATTCCTTGATGAAAAGAACATCAACTACAAGAGAATGGCTCGTACCAGCAAAGAAGGACGAGATGAATTTGAGCACGAATGTAATGAATATCTAAGCCTATATCATAACTACCCAAGTATTCTCATCTACACCATTTTCAACGAAGGTTGGGGTGAATTTGATCCGAGCAGAATCTATCACTCCTTAAAAGGACAGGATGAACTTCATCTCTTTGATACCGCCTCAGGCTGGTATGATGCCGATAGTGACTTCTACTCCATTCACACTTACACCTCACCAGATATGAAGCGTATCGATAAAAAGAATCGTCCATTCATTATTTCTGAGATGGGTGGCATGTCTCTAGCGATAGAAGATCATTCCTACTTTGATGGCTTCTTTGGCCACGGGTCAGCAAAAGATATGACTGACTTAGAAAATCAATATGTGAAGCTCTATAGAGAAAAGATGCTTCCACAGATTGAAAAATACGGTCTGAATATGGCGATTTATACCGAAGTTGCCGATTGTGAAACTGAATATAACGGTATCTTCACCTACGACCGTAAAGTGCAGAAAATCAAAACAGAAACACTATATAAGATCAACGAAGAACTCTATCAGGAACTTCGTCGTTGTACCAAATAAACAGTACAGAATTAGAAAGTTGAGGTCTCGACTATGGATAAACAACAAGCATTACAGATCTGGGAAAGACTCTTTGGTGATAAAGAGGTCGCGTATGACTTTGCTTCCCATCCGATGAAGAAGGAAGATTTCCAGAACAAGCAGTCCCATTATGGATGGGACATTGATGTCAAGAAGCCTTTCTTGAGTCGTATGGATAACTATCTTCCTTGCTCCTTAAATACGATTGGTTTCCGTCAAGGTAAACCGACCTTTAAGGTGGGCAATAACCTCTTTGAAGTCAGAAAAGGCAAGGTTTATGGAACCTTCTCCATTTACGATATCACCGATCGTAATCACCCGATCAACTGTGATCCAACCGCAGAAAATCAGGATCCTGAATATAACAAAGCCAGATTCCATTCCATCGCTGTCTCCTATCATCCAGAGCGTATGGTCGATCCTCGCGTTAGAGTTTCCACCTCTTCTGTCTTAGAGAATGCTTTAAACTCTTATGCGGATGAAAATGGTGGTCCTATCTATGAAGAAGATGATCTTTTTGATACCGAAGAGACCCCGGTAGAAGAAGAATCCTTAGAAGAACCAGCTGTGGAAGAGAAGGAACCTGAGACTGTTGAAGAACCAGCAGTGGAAGAACCAGAAAATCAACCAGAAGAACAACTAGAAAATGAGGTTGTTAGTGAAGATACACAAGAAGTAGTGGAAGAGACAGTGGTTGAAGAGGTGGCCGCTGAAGAACCTATTGTTGAACAGGTTTCATTAGAAGACACTGAAGAAGAGGTTACGGAAGAACCAGCTCCTGAAGTTATTCCTGAATATGTTGAAGAAGCAGTAACTGAAGAAGCCACTCCTGAACCAGAGATGGTTGAAGAAGCAGTGGAAGAAGAAGCAAAACCTGTTGCTGAACCTGCTGAAGAAGAAAGACAAGAAGTCTTTGAAGATGAATCCTTCAGCGAGGAGGAAGAAACTGTTTTAGAGACCGCAAACGAGGTTTCTCAGCCTGAGATGGAAGAAGTACCTGTTGTGGAAGAAAAGCCTGTAGAAGAAGAAAATAATGGCTTATTAGAGACCATCGAAGAACTCAAGAAGCAAATCGATCAGAACAATGAAGAAATCTCTTCTTTGAACTCTAAATTAGCGTCTGTCGCTTCTGAAAAAGAAGCCTTAGAAAGCCAGAATGTCGCTTTGAATGAAGAAAAAGAAAGACTTCTTTTAGAGAAAGAACAGATTCATCAGGAAAGTGAATCGTTAAAACAGCAGATTGAAGAACAGAATGCACAGAACAATTCCAATCTTCAGAATATCTTAGAAGCCAATAATGCTTTGAAAGAAAGAATCACTGTTTTAACTACAGAAGCAGAGCAAAATCAGTCTAAGATCAAAGATCTCAACGAAGAAAAAGATACGTTGACCTATGAACTTGAGATGAATAAAGAAGCCAATGAGGAATTATCTAAACAACTCAATGAGGCTCAAAACCAGGTAGTTGAAAAAGCCAATGACCAATCTGAAGCCATCAACTCTTTGGCTGCTCAGTTAGAAGAAGAAAAACAGAAGACCGAACAGTTACAGAGTCAAATCGCCTCATTAGAAAATCAGGGTCAGAACAATCTCAGCATCAAGGATGATGAAATCGTCTCCTTAAGAAATGAACTTAGTGCCCTGAATAACGAAAAAATCGGTTTGACCAACGAAAAAGAAAATCTTGCTCGTGAAAAGAATTCCTTAGAGCAGCAGCTTGCTGAAAGCAAAGCTCACGAACAAGAGATTCAGAAGAAGTTGGAGTATTTAGCCTTTGAAGATGAGAAGTTAAGAGCCTCTTATAATCAACTAGATGCGCAATCAGAGATGATCGATGATCAGCTCGCTGTCTTAAATGAAGAAAATGCGAAGCTTCTCAAGAAGGAAGAAGAAAACAAACTCCAGTTAGAGGAACTCAACAAGAAGTGTGAGAATTTGACGATGGAATTGGATAGAGCTAATGTCGCAGCTTCTGAAGGCGATGGTGCTAAAGAAGCTTTACGTAAGGCTCAGTCTGAAAGAGATGTCGCAATTGAAGATAAAAAACGCAGTGAGGCTAGAGCCTCCGCCTTAAATGAAAAACTGATTTCCTTACAGGATGAAATGAATGAAAAGGAAACCCGTTATACACAAGAAAAGGCCGATACTGCTGCCGAAGTCAAACAGAAGACCGAAACCATTGAAGCTTTACAGAAGGAAAGAGATGCCTCTATCCGTAAGATCTTGTTCATCAACTCTGGCGGTGATGAGAACAGCTATGATATCTTCCAGTCTTACTTAGAAGCGAATTTCATGGAATTCAATCCAGGCAATATCAAATCCGTCTTGATCGCCCATCCAGAATGGCGTAAACGCGATAACAATGCAGTTGGTGAAATCCGTGGTGAAGCCAAGATGATTGAAAGTGAAAGTGTCTCTTATCTTGCCAACAGCAACGAAAGAAAAGAGAAAGCCAGAAGCTTCTATGCGGATATCTTTGGTGAAGAAAAGATTGAAGTCTCCGACTTTGCTGGTCGTTACATCCGTTTAAACGACTATGCCAATAAGGAGAGTGAGTACGGATGGGACTATGCTTTGATCGACCCAGAAGAGAGTGAAATCAAAGATAATGTCTTTATCGCCAACTTAAAGTCCATCAAGGACTATAAGTTCAACAAGGTCTTTGAATCCAATGGACACAGCTATCAGACCATCAAGGAACAGGGTAAATACAAGATCAGCTCTGCCGATTATATCTCTGATCCTTATGATTTCACCGAGGCTTTACGTGTCTCTAGAAACAATATGAAGAAGACTTCTCCACTTCTCTATTTGTTTGTTAAAGCCGTCGGTATCAACACATCGGAACCAGATCAGGAAAGTTTGATGGAACTCTTTGATATCTTAGATCGTACTGTCAAACGTTGCTGTCCGTTATCCTTTGTTGAGATGAAGACCGTCGTCGGTACTGGTAAGGGTAATTATGCCTTCATCACCTTTGATGGTTCTGTTGAAGACTCTTATCGTGAAGTTTTAGACTACGCGATGCTATTAAATTCCTACCGTCGTGAATTCCGTAAACAGGAAAGACTCAATGCGGTTATCGTTCTTAACGAAGTGGAAGTCGCCTTCTCTAAGAGACATTTAGATTATGATGCCTTATTGACTGAGACGAGAGATGATGAACTTCGTGCCCTTCGTTATGAATTCAACATGGCGGTCATCAACTCCATCATCAAGAGAACCATCCATATCGGTCCGAGAATTTTAGACAAGTTACCATTGGATCAGAACCTCCTTAAACCAAGTCAGATTGGTCAGGGCAACTTTGCTAAGATGTATCGTTTTGATAAAGAATTCAAGATTTATAACTTCGTCTATTCTTTGAGTTTCAAAGAAGAAGACAACGCATAAGATTTCACGTGAAATCAAACAGAAATGAAACCTCAAAAACATGACACTTATCGAAAGATTTTTAAATTACGTCTCTTACGAAACTACTGCTACTGAAGAAAAAGAAGATGCTGCTTCTAATCCTTTAATCTACAATCTCTCCAAGCAGATGATGAGAGAGCTTCAGGCATTAAATCCAAACGAACTTTCCATTAACCAATTTGGTGTAGTAGATGCTAAGTTTTATGGTGACCCATCCAAACCGGCTATTGCCTTTTTAGCCCATATGGATACCTCTAATCAGGCCTCTGGCAAGGATGTCAAACCGCAGATCATCAAGAACTATGATGGTAAGGATATCAAACTCAATGAGGAACTCACCCTTTCTGCTAAGCAATTCCCTACCCTTCTTCATTCCATCGGTCATTGCATCATCTGCACCAGTGGTGATACCCTTCTTGGCGGTGATGATAAAGCCGGTATGGCCATCATCATGACGGCCTTGAGTGATATCTTAGAGGGAAAGAAGAACCATCGTCCATTAGAAATCATCTTCACCACCGATGAAGAAATCGGTGCTGATGCACATCACGTTTCTATGGAATCTGTCTTTGCCAAGTATGGCTATACGGTCGATGGTGGCGATTATCGTTATATTTCCACGGAATCCTTCACCGCTTATAGCATGCAGGTCAAAGTCGTCGGCAAATCCATCCATCCTGGTTCTGCCAAGGATAAACTTGTCAATGCCGCTGGCGTCTTGATGAAGTTCCACAATGCATTACCAGAAGTCTTACGTCCAGAAGAGACAAGCGAACATGAACCGTTCTATCATCTTTGCAACATCCAGGGTAGCGAAGACTCCGCTACTGGCGACTACATCATCCGTTCCTTTGATGAAGACCAGATGAAAGAACTCATCAATCTTGCTAAGTTGACTGCTCGCAGAATCAATGATCACACCGGTTATGAAGCTATCACCTTAGAAATCAAAGAGCAGTATCACAATATGAAAGTTGTTTTAGACAAATATCCAGAGATTCAAAAAGAGATGGAAGATGTCTATAACAAACTCGGTATGGAATTCCATTATGAAGCCATCCGTGGTGGTACTACTGGTTCCCAGTTATCCTTCATGGGTCTTCCCTGTCCAAACCTCGGTACTGGTGACTACAACATGCATGGCCGTTATGAATATGTCGACTATGATGAAATGGAAGCCATGGTGAATGTTGTGAAAGAATTAATGATTGCGTAGCGCGCAAAAAATCTAACAAAGTATTAATAAATATATATAAATAACAAGTTAACATTTATTGTAAGCGTTTCCATTCGAAAACTTTAAAATTAAAATTTCAAGAAAACTTTAATGTTTTGAGCGAATTTAGTAAAAATATGGCAAAAAACCGCTAAATTTTCAAAATTTTTAAGGTTTTCTTTTTATTTTTCCAAAATTATTTTTGTTTTTTTGCTTTTTTCTTTCATTTAAAATCTAGAGGCTTATATGATGGAGGAAATACACATGAAAAAGATTATTGCTGCTTTTTCCTTAACCGCCATGATGGGACTTGGCTTCTTTGGCTATTCCCATACCGACGTTGATGGTACCTTAGGTACCGAAGACAAAGGTGAGAAAACTTACCTCGTCTCCGTCGAAGGTGATGTTACCGGAACTGACGCAGAAAAAGAAGTTGCCGCGAAGAACCGCGCCGAAGTCTTAAGTAAACTTGCCCTCAAATTAGAGGAAGGTTCTTACGAGGTTACTTACGAATACGACACTGTCTTCAATGGTTTTGCCATTAAGACCACGGCTGCCAATGCCGAAATTTTAAAGAACACGATGGCTGTCTCTGACGTCTCTGTCGAGCATAAATATGCTCAGCCAGATGCTACTGTCACTGCTCCAGTCACCACCTTCTACACTGATGGTACTGTTTCTGTCAAGGAACAGAAGTTAGCCAACTACTCCGCTGAAACCATGCATGCCAGAGATGTTGATATCGAAGGCATCGTCAATGAATCTTCTCAGCAGGGTGAAGGTGTCACTGTCGGTATCTTGGATACTGGTTTATACATGAACCAGGTTGAAGGTACGACCGCTCGTGCTACCGCTGAAGCGGATAAGACTGTTGGTCCAAAGCTCAATGCTGCCGCCTTCAAGGATTTAGCCGAAGGTGTCACTAAGACTTACACCGAAGCTAATTTAAAGACCAAGACTAGAACCAATTTCACTTACATCAACTCCAAGATTCCATTCGCTTATGACTATGCTGGTGGTGATAATGATGTTGATCCAACCTTAAATGGTAGTGAACATGGTACTCACGTCGCTTCTACCGCTGTTGCCAATGGTGATGACTACACTGGTATTGCTCCAAAGGCCCAGTTAGCTGTCATGAAGGTCTTCGGTGATAATGGCGGTGGTGCTTCCACTTCTGCGATTATCGCTGCTATCAATGATGCTGCCAATATCGGCTTAGATGTCATCAACCTTTCTTTAGGTACTGACCTTGTCGATGTCGGTGAATCCGAAGATAGTGTTGATAATGCCTCTTATAAGGCTATCAAGGCTGCTGCCAATGCTGGTGTTATCGTCAACTTCTCTGCTGGTAACGCTGGTAAGTCCAACTTCTCCTCTGGTGACTATTCTGACTACACCAGTGATACGGTTGAATCTGGTATCTTAGGTAGCGATGCTAACTTCGATGAAGCTAGTAACACCATCGCTTCTTCTACTCCAGATAAGGCCTTCTATTCTTCCATTATGAACGTCAAGAATGAAAACGCCGCCACTGCTGGTGCCGTCTCCTATTCTGACCAGGTTGTCTCCTCCTCTACTCAGACCTTCACCAAGGATAGAAAGTTAACTGACTTACTCGGTTACACCGAAGCTACTGGTATCACCTCTTTTGATCCAAACCTCAACTACTTCACCTATGATGAAACCAAGAATGTCTACAAGGCTGTTGCCGCCGATGCTGAATTCGACGCCACTGTCACTTATTATGTCCAGAACACTACCGTCGACAAGGAATACTATGTTGTTCCTGGTTATGGTACTGCTGCTGATTACGCTTTGACCGATTCCACTCATGGTGGTACTGTCGGTTCCAACGTCAAGGGTAAGATTGCTGTTATCCATCGTGGTAACACCACCTTCGTTGACAAGGTCACTCAGGCTACTGCCAATGGTGCTATTGCTGCTGTTGTCATCAACAACGATCCATCCACGACCTTCAACTTCTCTATGGCGTTTAATGACTATTCTCCAGATATCCCAGTCGTCTTCGTCTTCCAGAACTCCACTTCTACCTGGGGTGCTGCTTACTCTCAGGGTAGTATGAACTTAATGGTCAACTCTGTTGCTACTGCCGCTGATGGTAACACCGTTTCTTCCTTCTCCTCTGATGGTCCTTCCTCCAACTTGGATATCGGTCCAACCATCGCTGCTCCTGGTACCTTGATCATGGGTGCCGTCAACGCCACTGCTTCTAACACTGGCGAAAACTCTGTCTCTAACTTATATGGTTATGAGAACCTGTCCGGTACTTCTATGGCTGCGCCAAACCTCTCTGGTGCTATGGCTCTTGCCTTAGGTGAAAAGAAGGTTGGTACCACTGATGAAGAATATGCTGAAATCAAGAAGACACTTTCCATGAAGGCTATGTCTACTGCTGATCAGCTTATCGATGGTACTAAGGAAAGTGAAAACTCTCCAAGAATGCAGGGTTCTGGCCGTATCAACGTCCAAAGCTTGTTGACTGCTGATTCTTATGTCACTGTTGAAAACGATGACGATGATGATTTCGGCAATACACTTCAGGCTAAGGCTGAATTAAAGAATTCTGGCGATTTATATGTCAAGGATGCTGATTTCAGTGCTGATACCACTCCTGACTATGTCGAATTCGAATACACCATTCATAACGATTCCAACAAGGCTAAGACCTACAACGCTTCCATGTCTGTCATGATTCCACAGTTGAGAATCCAGGTCACTCATGATGCCTATGCTGCTGAAGAGGATAATTCCAGATTGGAAGAAGTCGGCTATAACAGCTCTGTCATCTTCAATGAAGATGATCTTGAAACCTATCCAACCTTCGTTGGTACTCCAACCATGTCTGTCCGTGATGACACCGTCACCAAGGATGGCACTGGTGAAGCTGGTTACACCACCGATCACGCTGGTGATAAGACTGTCACTGTTTCTGCTAACAGCACTGTTACTGCTACTGCCAAGATCAGAATCGATGATCTTGCTTTCTCCAAGGATTGGAAAGACAGCAAGGTTGAAAACTTCTCTGGCACCTTAAAAGAATATATCTCTAAGTATTTCTCCAAGTCCGGTGGTACCTTTGTTGAAGGTTTCCTCAAGTTAGAAGAAACTTCTGACACTGCCGATCTTGAAACCTTAACTGTTCCATACATGGGCTTCTATGGTGATTTCACTGTCGCTGATGCTGTCGAACCATTCGACTTCGAAAAGGAATCTGCTACTACCTATAATAATGGTACGAAGTACAACCTCAACTATCACATCTACAACTCTGATTTGACTGATAACTATCTCAAGCATCTCAATGCTCAGTATGCTAAGCCAAATGCTTACACTGGTTCCACCATCAATGCTACTGGTTCTGCTTTAAATTCCACCACACTCAACAGCATTGGTAACTTCGAACCCTCTCCATTGCCAAACGGTTCTTCCTTCTTATCTGTCACTGGTAGTGAAGCAAACCATCTCTATGCTGGTGCCGAGGGTGTTTCTGACCATCTTAACGTCTTCTTCTTTGTCAATCGTTCCATCTCTGTTGGTACTTACACCATCAAAGATGCTTCCGGTAACACTGTTAGAAATGGTACTGGTACCATCCAGAACTTAATGCCATACAACGGTTCTTACAACTTGACTACCGCTTATGGTATGGTCAAGTCTTGGTTAACTCAGGATGAAAATGGTTATGCCATGAATAGAGGTTATGCTTCTATCGACTTATCCAGGGTTGCCGAAGGTGACTACACGCTTGAATTCTCCTTCACCTTAAAGGGTGCTAAGGAAGCTGATGGCACTGCTGCCGTTCAGACTAAGACTTATGCTTTAACTGTTGATAAGACTATGCCAGAACTTGTTTCTGCCAGCATCGAGACCAACTCTTCTGGTACTACTAAGTTCTTGAGCATCCAGGCTAAGGGTGCTAACAACACCATCTCTGTCGGTGGTGTCAACTACACTGGTACTTTAGTTGATGGTTCTACTGATCTCTACACCACTCGTGCTAGATTAAGCAGTTCTCTCATCGATAAGGATAAGGCTACTGTCGGTTTGACTGACTTCGCTCATAACGAAATCACTCTCATCATCCATCCATCCGACTTAACCTTCTCTGTCGCTTCTACCTTCTTCACTGATAAGAACGACTATGTCATCACTGAAATCGATCCAGTCAACCATATGTTCACGATTGAAATCTTGGACAAGAATGGTGACACCATTGATCCAGACGATATCAAGGCTGATTATGTCGTCTACATCCAGTTAGCTACTGGCTTAGATGTCAACGATATTATCGTCTCTATCGACTCTGTCGATTCCACTGACTTCACTTACGATGCTTCTACCGGCTTGTTAGCTATCAACATGCCAAAGGATTCCATGTCCTTCTCCATCAACCAAACTCCAGGTAAGCAGTCTGGTGGTGATACATCTTCTACTGGCTCCTCTAACACTTCTTCTTCTACTGAGACTTCCAGCAATACTTCTGCTGAAACTTCCAGCAACAACTCTTCTACCTCTGAGGGAACTTCTTCCTCTGGTGAAGAAAAGAAGGGCGGCTGCGGTGGTTCTATCATCGCTGCTACTTCTACTGTCGGTGCCATCGCCTTATTAGGTGCTGGTCTCGCTCTCAAGAAGAGAAAAGAAGATAAGTAAAATTCTTCAAAAAACACTTGCAAAAGCCTTGGTTTTTTCCAAGGCTTTTGCTGTCAATAGGAGGTAATCATGTTACTGACTAACGATCTTAAAAAGAACATCGCTTCCTGGTTGATTGCCGTTATGGTAGTCGTAGCCTTTATTTTGCCGATGTATTTTTTAACTAAGTGGAGTTGGAGCAACATCATGCTTGTCCCCGGCGCTTTATATCTCGCTTATGTCGGACTAAGATGGGTGGCTCGTTTTGGTACATTTGACATCTTCAGTTATCAGTTTGTGAACCTGTTTTCTTCATTCAGAAAAGGTGCTCCTAAAAAGTACAATGATGCCTACGAATACAAATCTCATATGACGGAGCAAAGAGAGAACAAACCGATGGTCTGGCTTCCTTGGCTCACTGTTGGGGCAATTTGCATGATATTATGCGTTGTTTTCTCATTTTTTCCAGAATTAGGCAGATAGGCTGTAAGCGCTTTTCTTTTGATTTTCCCTTTATTTAAAGTTACTTAAAATTTCTATTGTTGACTATGAAATATTATTTTATAAAATAATATTGCTATATTCTCTCCCAAAAAACCACGTTTTTTCGGTGTAATCATAACCCCAAAAGGAGGTATTTATTATGAAAACTATGAAAAAAGCTTTTGCTTCTATGGCTCTTTTGTCCATCGCACTTTTAGCATCCTGCGGTGGCGAAACTTCCAGCGCTGGTAGAACTTCTTCCGCTGGTGGTACCAGTTCCGGTACCAGTACTTCTGTCGACACTTCTTCCTCTGCTGATGATGGTGAAGAACTTGTCGTTCGTTACAAAGGCGAATCTCTTTATGAAAATGGCACTGCCGCCAAGATCACTGTTGGCGATAATGCCGCTATGTTGGTTGCCGAAACAGCTGGCACTGCTTTTGAAAGCTCTGATGCTGAAGTTCTTGCTGTTTCCAGCAATGGTAAGCTTACCGCCAAGAAGGCCGGTACTGCTACCATCACCGCTACTGCTGGCACTGCCAAGTTGACCATCAACTTCACTGTCACTGATAGCACTGTTGCTGCTCAGGGTCATTCCTACACAGCAGTTGATTATGAAGAAAAGGGCAGAGCCTTAGCCGCTTTGGAAAAGTATGCCGTCGATAATTATCTTACCGGTATCACTATTTTCTCCGATGGTTCTAAGGTTGCTTATAATGGTCGTTACACTCCAGAGCCAAAGTCTTACATCAACGGTTATGGTTGGGGTACCATGCGTGAAGGTAAGTTAGATTCTGCTTTAACAAAAGCTTTATCTGGTAAGACCACCTATTACAATATCGGTACGACTTCTTTACCAGCTCATGCCAATGCCATGAACGCTTCTGGTAGCGACGTCTCTACCGTCTATGATTACATTGCTAATGCTTATTATGCCACTCGTATGAATCAGACTTCTGATGGTTACGAATGGTATCCATCCTTAGCCAAGGATGAAAAGCCAATTCCAGTTGAAGAGCCAACTGAACTTAACGCCGATGGCTCTGTCAAGACTCCTGGTGCTGCTATTTCTTCCACGGATGCTAGATATAACAACAACAGAAGATGGAGAATTCATGTTCGTACTGGTTCTCAGGCCGAAGGCGGTCTTGTCTATAGAACTGGTTCCAAGAATTCCTTCACCTCTGCTTATGACAAGAAGGAAGTAAAACTTGAAGATTACATCACTCCTCTCAAGTTTATGCTCACTGCTTGGAATGGTCAGTATCGTGGTGCTGAACTTACCACTGGTGTTTCTGGCTTCACTGGTTCTGCCACCTACTTCAACTTCACTTCTAACGATCCTGAAGATGGTACCATCTGGGATGAGAAGGCCTGGAACAAGTACATGGGTGCTAACATCTACACCGGCACGGATGCTGATGGCGACTTCATCGAATTCAACCTCCTTGAAGATTGTACTCAGTTCTATGCTATGTACTATCTCTCCAGCTCCTTATATTCTCCATTACCAGCTGACTTCATCTCTCACTGGGGTGGCAACTATTTAGGTAAGAACAACTCCGAACAGGGTGTTACCACCTTAGATACCATGTTGGCTACTGGTCCATACTATATTGAAGAATGGGACAACACCAAAGTCATCAACTTCAAGAAGAACGATGAGTACTTCTGGAAGCAGGATAGCTGGGAGGTCTTAGGTACTACCATCACCAGAGATGTCTACAACATCGACGGTATCTCTTATAACTACATCGGTGATGCTTCTCAGTTGAAGCAGCACTTCTTAGCCGGCGAAACCGACTCCTATGGTCCAAAGCCAGAAGACTTAAAGACTGGTGGCGACTTCGCTACTTCTTCTGGTGAAAAAGATGGCGTTAAGTGGAGATTATATGAAACCAAGGGTGACTCCAACTTCAAGTTGAATGTCAACGCTCAGTCCGAAAAGGATTGGATCAAGCGTTTCGGTAAACAGGGTACTAATGCTCAGGTTGGCTACTCCACCAAAACCTGGACTAAGTTAAATAAGAACCTTGATAACAAGACTCCAGAGACTGCTATCAAGCCATACATGAACAACATCCACTTCCTCAATTTCTTATCCTTCGCTATCAACAGACAGGAAATCTGCGAAGCTCGTGGTTCTGTTCCAACTCAGGAATACTTATCTGATAACTACCTTATCGATCCAGAACAGGGTGTCTCCTATAACTCTACTGATGCTCATAAGGCTGTCTTAGCTGATAGATACAATGACACTTATGGTTTCTCTGAAACCTATGCCAAGGCCGAACTTGAAAAAGCCTTCGAAGAAGTCATCTTCCCATTAGGTTCCAATGGTGCCTTCAACTCTAAGTCTGGTAGCGCTGGTGCTGGTTCTGCTTCCAACCCATGGATCGTTCCAATCGATATGGAATGGATGAACACCAACGATAAGTCTGATTACTCTGATGTCTTCACTTATGTTAAGAAGATTTTCAAAGAAGTTTCTGATGAACAGTATGGTTCCAACTATGAACTTGCAATCAATGAAACTAACGGTAACTCCGACTATCAGCAGGTTTACAACTTAATGAAGCAGGGTCAGTTTGACTTAGGCTTCGGCTCTATCTCTGGTAACGCTCTTAACCCACTCAACTTCTTAGAAGTCTTAAAATCTGATAACTCCTCCACCTTCACTTTGAACTGGGGTCCAGATACTGATGTTGTCGGTGCTGGTCTCTACTCTGGTGCTGATGCTTATAAGAACAAGATCATCTATGATGGCAAACAGTGGTCCTTCGATGGTTTATGGGCTGCCGCTGATAAGGGTGCTATCCTTGATGGTTCTGGTAATGTCGCCGAAGCTCAGAACGTTTCTACTGGTGGCTTCACCGGTGGTAAGAAGTATCAGTCCGTCAATACTACTAATAGTACTATCACCTACAAGATCAGCTTCAAGCAGTTGATTGAAGCTGGTGCTGCCTCTATCAAGTTGAAACTCTCCAACGCTTCTGCTGATACCGGCTGGGAAACCTTCACCGTCAACTACGACGAAGATGGCGCTACTAAGCTCACTACTGATTCCAATGGTGTTGTTGAACTTACCGTTGGTAGCCAGTACAACTATGCCGATGGCAGCACTAACGCTGCTGAAAACGTCACCGTCACTATCACCTATTCTGGTACTTTACAGAACCATACTGCTAATGGTATTACCCAATTAACGAAGAACTTCACTGACACCATGAATCTTCTCACTTACACCGGTTATACCGCTGCTCAAAAATAAACAGCAAAAAAATGCCTTATATCGTTAAATACTCACTCAAACGTATCATCTTATTACTGATAACCACATTCATCATTTTGTCGGTTACGTTCTTCTTGGTCAAAATGCTCCCTGATAGTGCTATGCCTACCAGTGAGCAGGCCATGTTGAGCTACTGCCAGAATCAGTTCTATGAAGGTTTCTTTGAAAGATTGACCACCGCGTCAGATTCTCTTGGCGAACCGGTCATGGTTTATAATGGTCCGACAATCACGTACTATTTCTACCATAAGCCAATCATTCAACAGTATTTTGCATGGTTAACGGGTATCTTCACTAAGTGGAACTGGGGTGTCAGTTCCGCTATCTCTCCAGGTAATAGCGCTATGGCTATCATCTTGGAAAGAATCAAGCCGTCTATCTTAATCAACGTCTTCGCAATGCTCATCTCTGTCCCACTCGGTTTCGTCTTTGGTATTATTGCTGCGTTGAAGAAGAACAAGTGGCAGGATAACGTGATCTCCACCACGATTATGGTTATGATCTCTGTTCCATCCTTTGTCACGATTTCCTTATTGATGTTATGGCTGTCTTATACAGCTAAAGTATTACCAACACAATGGCCAACTCAGGGTGAGATTGGAGACTACGCACAAGCGATGGTCATTCCAGTTTTCTCCTTATGTTTTGGTACGATTGCTGGTTTTACTCGTTATACTCGTGCAGAACTTACGGAAGTCATGTCCTCGGAATTCTTGCTTTTGGCAAGAACCAAGGGCTTATCCCGTAGACAATGCATCGTCAGACACGCACTACGTAACTCCATGGTTCCGATTGTCCCTATGATCATCGGTGAATTCGTCGGTATCTTATCCGGCTCCATGATTTTGGAACAACTCTACAACATCCCTGGTATTGGTAGCTTGTTTGTCAATTGTATCAGCTCTCGAGACTACAACGTCTTGTTAGTTGATATGGCTGTTTATACGACGATCGGTTTATTAGCGAACTTATTAGTTGACTTAAGTTATGGTATTATCGATCCTCGTATCAGAATGGGAGCCAAGGCATAATGGAAAACGAAGAATTAGAATATCTCGCTTCCGAAGCGAAAGGCTCTGCCGAAGTTAAGTTTTCTGCGGGCGAAGAAGCTAAAGATGTCAACGGTAAAGAAGTGAACTCTTCTGACTTTAGTTTCGTCCAGCAGGATAAGTCCATTCATGATGTCAAATTCACCACCAAGCCAACGACGTTCATGAAGGATGCGATGAAGCGTTTCACCAAGAACCAGTCTTCGGTTGTTGGTGGTATCATCTTAGGCTTCCTCTTCATATGCGCCTTGATCTTACCAATGGCGATGACTGGTGTCGATATCAGTGAACGTCATAACTATGAAACGCATTTACCTATGAAGTTATTCCCAGCCGGTACTGGCTGGTGGGATGGCACCACCAAGTCTGTTGGTGAAGTCTTCCCTTATGATGTTGATGGCGAAACTGGTGAACCTATCTATTACGATGAAAACAACAATATCATCGCTGATCCAGATAACTACACTGGTGAAAAGCACCTCAACTTCAATCAGTATGCGACCTATCCGGATGAGGATGTTATCGTCAAGTACGAAAACTACAAAGCCGAATACCTCTCTTATGCTGATGCTTCTGGTTCTTATGGCTTTGCTACGATTACTCAAAACGTCAATACGGAAGGCCAGTATGGCTTCATGTACAACTACAGATATCAGTATGACTTCAGCAATCAGTACACAGTCTCTTATCAATTAGGTACCTTAGAAAATAGCGATACCTTTGCGATTCCAGAATATGCGATCTTAATGGTTGCCACCTCTAGCGCTAGCGCTACTCCAGGCACCAACGATTATTTCTTACTTAATGGCAACTTCTCTTCTGACTATGGCACTGCCTTAGAAAAGAATGAAAATGCCGCTATCACTCCACATGAAGAAGTCTCCTTCTCCCTTAATGACGCGATTGATAACGCCATCAAGGTCAGTGATGGCACTACAGTCACTGCTACTGAAGCTGCCGTCTTAAAGAGCCGTTATATCTCTTTAGGTATCATCTTCAAGGGCCAGGAACAGAAGACTTCCATGTATCTCAAGTCTTTCCGTGTCACTGGTACGACTGCCAGTGGTGGTAAATTGCTCTCCGCCGCCAGAAAAGCTTTAAATGCTAGATCTTTTGGTGACGCTGGTGGATTTACGGAAGCCATGACTGTCGAAGATGGTAATGCGCTTGTCTTACAGGAAAAACAGGTCGATGGTGCCGATAACCCATCTTATTGGACTCGTATGACCTATGACCGTTTCGAATCTAACGATACTTTCATCGCCAGAGCTGATATCACCTATGATATGTATCTTGTTACCTATGGTCTGAGAAATGGCATGACTCTTTCTCAGGACAAGTTCTGGGACTGGTACAAGAAGGGTTATGTCTCCTGGGGTAGCGGTTATAACTGGGAATTATCCGGTGATGAAGACAAAGCGGAGGCTTTAAGAGCCTTAGAAGATCTCTATAGAGATCCATCTACCTTCGTCATTGAAGAATCCGGTAAGAATTCCAATGAAGTTTCTGTCACTGAGATTACCAATATTGCTAAGGATACCAACAACAACCAGGTCGTCTACACCTTCACCTGTCAGGTTATGATGTACAAGTATCTTGGTTACAATGAAATCCCGATACATATCTTTGGTACCGAATATCAGGGTAAAGACTTACTCAAGTATGTCTTCTCTGGTTTACGTACTTCCTTGATCTTAGGTCTCATCGTCTCTGCCATCAACATCTTAATCGGTGTTATCTGGGGTTCCATCTCCGGTTACTATGGCGGTGCCGTTGATATCACTATGGAACGTATCACCGATATCTTAGGTGGTATTCCATACATCGTTTTGATGACTATCTTGACCATCAAGTTAGGTGCAAACTTCTTCGTCTTTGCGCTCTCCTTGTGTTTGACTGGTTGGATTGGTACTTCGGCAACGACCAGAAGTCAATTCTACCGATATCGAGGTCGAGAATATGTTCTTGCTTCTAAGACGTTAGGTGCGAAGACGCCAACGTTGATCTTCCGCCACATTTTACCAAATGCGGTCGGAACGATCGTCACGCGTTCCGTCTTGATGATTCCATCTACCATCTTCTCTGAAGCGACGATCTCTTATTTAGGTTTAGGCTTAACGAACCTTGATTCCTTGGGTGTCATCTTATCCAAGAACCAGGCTTTCTTATCTACGTATCCAAATGAACTTGTCTTCCCAGCTATCATCATCTCCTTGTTGATGATCTGCTTCAACTTGTTCGGTAACGGTTTACGTGATGCCTTTAACCCATCACTGAAAGGAACGGAATAACATGGAAAACGAAAACAAACAGTTAGTCCTTTCAGTAAAGGATTTAGCGGTCTCCTTCAAGACCGATGCCGGTTTAGTTCATGCTGTTAGAGGTGTCTCCTTTGATCTTTTCAAAGGAGAGACCTTATGTATTGTCGGTGAATCTGGTTCTGGTAAGTCCGTCACTTCCAAGACCATCATGGGTATCTTGTCGGCTAACGCCGTCATTGAAAATGGTTCGGTCGTCTATGAAGGTGAAGATCTCACCAAGATCGACGAATCGGAATTCCATCGTATCCGTGGTCATAAGATCGGTATGGTCTTCCAGGATCCACTTTCTTCCTTAAATCCAATCATGAAGGTTGGTAAGCAAATCACCGAAGCGATGTTGGTCAACTCTGATTTGATGAAGCAAAAATATGACCGTATCATCTCCAAAGAAGAAGCTGCTTACAAGAATATCGAAGCCAAGCGTAAGACTGCTTATCAGAGAGCAGACCGCTTGATTGAAAACTCTGATGAAGACTACAACAAGCAGATTTATGCTTTAGAGTCTAAAATCAAAGAAGCTTACTACAAAGCAAGCACCATCAATCCAAGAAAGAAAGAGATGAGTGCTTTGTATGAGAAGTACGAAAAGTTACTTCATGAAACCAAAGATGGCGAAAAACGTAAAGCCATCTATGCTGAAAAACAAAAAGAACTTCAGCCACTCATCGATGAGATGAATGCTGCCAGAGTTGAGGCTTCTAAGGAAGCTAGTCAGATCCAGGCGGAAAACAAACAGAAAATCAAAGAACTCACTGCTCAGAAGAAGTCTGAACACGCTCGTATCGCTGCTCAGGCTAAGCAGTTGAAGAAAGAAGCTGATGCGGAATTCAACGCTTCTAGACCAGCTCTTAAGGCTGCTTTAGATGCCAAGAAGAAAGAAGCAAAGGCTGAAATTGAAAAGTACAAAGTCGAAGAAAAGGCTAAGTATGATGCCGATATGGCCGCTTTAAAGGCCAAGGGTGCTTCGGAAGAAGAACTCGCCAAGAGAACCAAGGAATATAACTCCTTGTTCAAGATTTCCAAAGAGGAAGCCAAGGCTGCCGCTTTGAAAGTTATGGCTGAAGTCGGTATCCCACAACCAGAAGTTCGTTTCAATCAGTATCCATTTGAATTCTCTGGTGGTATGAGACAGCGTATTGTTATCGCAATCGCTTTGACTGCCAACCCAGAAGTTCTGATCTGTGACGAACCTACGACGGCTCTTGACGTCACCATCCAGGCTCAGATCTTGGAATTGATCAACCGTTTGAAGAAAGAAAGAAATATGTCTGTCATCTTCATTTCGCACGATCTTGGTGTCGTTGCCAACATGGCGGATAGAGTTGCCGTTATGTATGCTGGTAAGATCGTTGAAGTCGGCACTGCTGCCGAAGTCTTCTATGATCCAAAGCATCCATATACTTGGGCTTTGTTATCTTCTATTCCTGATTTGGATTCTCACGAACAGTTGGAAGCTATCCCTGGTACTCCTCCATACCTTCTCAATCCTCCAAAGGGTGATGCCTTCGCTGCCAGAAACAAATATGCTATGGCGATTGACTTCAAGAGTGAACCTCCATTTTTCAAGGTTACCGATACGCATTATGCGGCGACCTGGTTGTTGGATAAGAGAGCTCCTCAAGCTGAAAAGCCAAGAATCGTCTCTCAGCGTATCAAGGCCTCTTTAGCCAGAGAAGAAGCCAGCAAGGAACAAGAAGCTAAAGAAGTGAAGTCCGAAGACAATGGAGGTGATCAGAATGCATAAAAATTACGATCATAAAACAGCAATTTTGGTCCTTCTTCAGAAGCAATTCTATTTAGGTATTGCTCTTGGTCTTCTCCTTCTTGCTGTCATCTTCATGTTCCTTCCAGCCGTCTTTGTTGATTCTACTTCCAGAATGACCATGGAAGGTGTTGAACAGGCAAATGAAACAGCCATCAACGGTTGCTTTAGTACCTTCAACCTTGCCTTTGGTGCTCCAGCGATTGTCACCAGAACCTTCAATGGTGTTACTGATACTGCTTATGCTTATGGTACTAGCGTCTCTGTCAGTGCCTTATTCTCCTTCATCTTCATCATCTTAGCCTTTGCAGCTATCGCTTATGTCTACATTGAAGAACAGTATTACACCTTTGCTTTCTTAGCCGCTATCTTGATGTTTGTTGCTGGTATCTTCAACTTCTTGACGTTACCACTTTCCGGCTATGTCGATGTCAATACTGGTACGATTGAAGCTGGTACTTATGAATTTACCAATTATTCTCTTGGTGCCGGTCCAATTCTCATCGGTATCTTGCTTCTTGCTGTTGTTGCCTTGATTGTTATTGATTACATCTTGGTCTTCCTTCCAAGACAGGATGATATGACCTTCATCAAGTACAAGCAGGAACTTGTCGATAACGACATTCTTCTCTCCGTCAGACATCTCAAGATGTTCTTCCCAATGGGTGGCGGTAGAAAGTTAAAAGCTGTTCATGATGTCTCCTTTGATATCAAGAAGGGTGAATGCTTCGGTATGGTCGGTGAATCCGGTTGTGGTAAGACCACTACGGGTCGTTCTATCATCCGTTTACATCATGTCACTTCTGGTTCTATCTACTTCAAGGGCTATCGTATTGCCGCTGGTTCTAGATGGAATGAAAAAGAAATCAAGTGGAACACCATCCGTACCAACAACAAGATCAAGGAACTTCGCTCTCAGGAAGCTGCCGAGATTGAGAATATCTCCGATGCTTCTGATGAAGGCAAGAAGGAAATTGCTCAGGTTCATGCCAAGTATGATGCTCAGGTTGCTGAGTTGAAACAGAAGTTGAATGAACTTGTTGCAGTCCAAAAACAAAAGATTCGTCAGATCAAATATGATGATACTCATGCCAACAAGAAGTTGATGTCTAAGATGCAGATGATCTTCCAGGATCCTATCGATTCTCTTGACCCTCGTATGACGGTCGAAGACATCATTCAGGAAGGTTTGAAGATTCAGGGCTATCGTAAGAGAGCTGAAAATCATCAGAAAGCCTGTAAGGTTTTGGAAGAAGTCGGTCTTATTGCTGATTACTGCTCTCGTTATCCAAACGAATTCTCGGGCGGTCAGAGACAGCGTATCGGTATTGCTAGAGCCATCGTCATGAATCCTGATTTCATGATCTGTGATGAACCTATTTCCGCTTTGGACGTCTCCATCCGTGCTCAGATTATCAACCTTCTCAACGATTTGAAGGTCAATCACGGTTTGACCTTGATGTTCATCGCTCACGATTTGTCTGTTGTTAAGTATTTCTGCGATCGTATCGCAGTTATGTACTTTGGTGAAATGGTTGAACTTGCTACTTCTGATGAACTGTTTGCTCACCCATTACATCCATATACCAGATCTCTTCTTTCCGCCATTCCTAAGCCAGACCCATTCTATGAGAAGAAGCGTGTTCGTATCGTCTATAAACCGACGGAAGAACATGATTATTCCGTAGAAAAGCCAACGTTCCAGGAAATCGTCCCTGGTCACTTCGTCCTTGCGAACTCTGCTGAAATTGAAAAATACAAGCAGATGATCAAGGAAGATGATATCAAGAACGCCCAGTTGGAACAGGAACGTAAAGAAAAAGGTCTCGAATACTAAGCATTACCTCCATGGCTTCGGCTGTGGAGGTTTTTAAATGATAAACAGTTCTTGGTAGCGGTTACAATAAAGGCTTGATTTTAAGTTGAAAAAGTAAAATTTAAATGTTTTTTATTAAAAAAATACAAAAAAACGGAAAAAAGGTTAAAATAAACATTGAAACTACATTGAAATTCTTCAATAAAACTTAACTTAACCAGTTCCTTTAGGTAAACTAGAATATATCTATATTTTCTTCGGGAGGTTTTGAGCATGAAAAAATTTAAATTTGTATCATTGTTATCATTAACATTACTCTTGGCTGGTTGTGGTGAAACCACCAACTCCTCAGTCCAGGCTTCTTCTACGGAAGCGACGTCGAGCGTTGCTGAGGTTTCTAGTGTCGAGAGTTCTGTAGAGGATTCTACTTCTTATCCAGCCGTAACCATCAGTGCCAGAGCTTTGGCTGATGAAGTTGAAATCGGTCAGTCTGTGGAAGTCAGAGCCATCGTTGCTGGTACGAAATGTACCTTCACTTCCAGCGATCCATCTATCGCTACGGTTGTCACTCAGGATAACGGCGTTAGAGCCGATGTCACTGGTGTAGCTCCTGGTAAAGTCACCATTACGGTTGTTCCATTGATCAACCCAACGGTTTCTGCTAGCGTTACCATCAACGTCATCGCCTCTAAGCCAACGTTAAGAGACGCCTTGAAGACGGTTCAGTCCTTGGATAACTATACGATCAATGTCACCAATATCACTGATAAGAAAACGATTGGTAATATGTTAGTCACAGAAAATGCCATCATCTATAACGACTTATATGGTGATAGTGTCATGACGGATAAAAATAGCAATCGTTTACATGGCGAGATGGTCACCAGCGATGGTAAGGTTGTCTACGTCAAGAAGGAAAACGGCGCTTTTGTCACCACGGGTGCTGAACTTGTTCAGACCAATGTTGGATTGTTGACTGCTGATAATTTCAAAGGCACTAAAGGTGCGGCGAAACAGGCTTTTGAAGTCGGCGAATTATATTCCTTTGATGCTATCAATCCAAACTGGGTTACGGATGTCAAAACAGAAAAGAACAAGTATGTCATTGATGGTGAAGCCTTAGATGATGAAAAGAATCCAACCAACATAAATGGCGCTTTTGTCGAATCCTTGTTATGGAAGATTGTGGATCCTACCGGTTATGCTTCCGCAGTTGCTTCTTTGGGTGAGGATTATTATTGGTCCTTAGCTGAAAAGATTGATACTACTATCACGGTTGAAGCTTCCAATGCCATCTCTGTTACAGTAGATGTTCTTGATACGCAGAAGACTTATACCATGACCATGGAAGATATCAACCAGACCACCTTGGAAAATGAAGATAACGATATTGAAACAGTCTTCGCTAATGCCACAGCTGCTGATCCAGTTGTCGGTGACAAGTTAGCGGCTGGTATCGCTGCTGTTAAGACGGATAACTATGTTCGTGTCAACTCCTTGTTCCCAGATCATGAGACGGAAATTCAGTACACCACCTATTACACGCCAAACTATGTCTTCCATGATTGCAATGCGGAATTTGCTAACGAATACAACACTCATTTAGGCTCTGATACAGAAGCCTGGACAGATATTCCATATGGCTATGTCAAGAAAGCTGATGGTGTTTATAAGTTCACTTATGATGAAGCGACTCTTACTGTCAGTGTCGCTGACACCAAGGAAGCTGGCACGGATGCCAACACTACGGTTCCTGAATATGATAAGTACTTCTCTACCTTATCTACCTTCGATGATGCTTCTACCTTAAAGTATGCGTTTGCTGCTGAAGAAGAGGCTATCTGGAATGGTCGTAGCACGAAGTATTACACCACGACTTCCAGAACAATCTTTGATGAATTTATCAACTACTATGCTCCTGAAGATATCGAAGAAATCATTGAAAACACCAAGGCTGGTTTCGGTGTCGTCATGTCTGGAGATAAGGTGACTGCCGTCAATGGTACTGTCGGCTTTACTCCATTCTCTGGTAAGGACAACGATATCACCAAACATAGGTATGGTGTTGACTACTTCGTCTTGAACAATTTTGGTGCTGCTACCACCAATCATGTCGACACTTTGTTACAGACTTATATCAATAAGTAAATCGTAATGAGATTTTAGGCAATCAGGAACAAAATCCAGGTCGCCTTTTATCGTGGTTAAAAATTTAAATTCTTTAATAAAACAAAAGGTTTTTGAAACAAACAAAAAGAGAAAGCGTTTACATTTCAATTTTCAAACCGAGAATTTTTAAAGAAAAATGTCAGTTTTTTGGAAAAACTTAAGAAATATTGCAAAAAAATATTAAATTTATATTGAAAATTGAAATTCTCTGAAAAATCATTCTATTTTTTGAATGTTTAACATTCATTTTCCTTTTTGAGATAATAGTTGCTACAAGATAAGGAGACTTTTTTATATGAAAAAACGCTATGCAAAATTAGTTGCTATTACTTCTATTTTATTCCTTGCTACCGGCTGTGGTGAGCAGACTTCCAGTGTCGCTGAAACCAGCTCCGTAGCTGAATCCTCTGTCGAAGTTTCTACTTCCGTCGAGGCTTCTTCCGTCGAATCTTCTACTGTTGCTCTTCCAACCTTCACCATCACTCCAGCTAAGACCGCTTATGATGTTGAAAAGAATGGTAGTGTTACTGTTCGTTTCACTGTCACCTCTTCTGATGCTACTGCTGTCAAAACTTTAAACTTTGCCCTTGAACAAGATAAAGAATATGTTGCTTTTGATTCTGAAAACGTCGCTGCTGGTGTTTCCGTCAAGGTCAATGCTAAGGCTATCGGTTCTGCTACCTTGGTTGCCACTTCTACTGTCAACCCAGAATGCACTGCCCGTGTTACCATCAACGTCATCCGTGCCGTTGCTCCATTACAGTCTGTTTGGAATAAGGTTGTCGCTTATAAAAACTACACCTTAGACATCACTCGTACTCCAACCAATACTGAAATGTCTGAACATGATGAATGGACTACTGAAACCGCTGTTCCAGTTTCTCATGTCAAGACCACTGAAGACTCCATCATCTATGAAGTTGCTGGTGAAGTTGCTGAAGATTTAAGCACCACTTATGCTCCAGCTTATAAGAACACTACTACTAACAATGCCATTTTAGGTATGGCTATTGATTCTCAGGGTTATGCTTTTAATCTTGAACAGGATTCTACTGGTGCTTTTGTCACTGCTGGTAAAGTTGTTCAGACCAGTGCTGGTTTATTAAATTATACTAACTTCAAGGGTGCTGGTACTAACGCCACTTCCCCAAATGAAGTTTCTTCTTTCTTTGGTCTCCAAGCTGTTAACCCAACTTGGTTAACTTCCACCAAGGCTAGTGACAATGTCTATGTCCTCAATGGTGAAGATGATGATTCTGCTAACGCCAATTTTGCTGAAGTTGTCCTTTGGCAGCTTGTGGATCCTTCTTCCTTCATGCAGGCTGTTCAGGGTGGCACCACTCAGTTTGCTGACCTTGCTGCTTTAGTTGAAGTTACCATCACCTGTACTTCTGATAGCGTTGCTATTGCTGTTGATAATGGCACCGTTACTTTCAACGTTGCTTTAACCGATATTGGTACTACTGCCGAATTAACTGGCTTAGAAACCTTCCTTTCTAATGCTAAGGCTACCTTCCCAGAACTTGATGCTGACCTTGCCGCTGCTCAGGCTGCTATTGCTACCAACAACTACTATGAACTCAACAAGACTAATTATGGTAACTATTATTCTTACTATTTCACTAACTACGTCTTCAATGATTACACTGATGACTATATCTCTGGTTATGCCGCTGCTAAGGGTAAAACTGTTACCAAGGGTGGTTATGCCTTAGTCGGCAACGACATCGTTGAATTCACTACTGATGGCACCACTATTACCTTCGCGGATGAAGTCGCTGCCACTTATGATCCAGCTTATGAAACCACTTATGGTGTCACTCTTCAGGATTGGTTCTATCTCAACTTAAGCTTCTATTCTTCTACTGCGACCTTCGATTTATCCACTGGTCTTCTCTACACATTCTCTGATTACACTGGTAGTGATGGTTCTAAATTCTACCTTTCTTCTTCCAAGGATGTCTCTGATGATTTATCCAGCAACTACTTTGGTGGTTCCAAGTACACTCTTGAATATGTCGTCAAAGCCAATGGTTACACGTTAGATTCTTATTCCACTTCTATTGTTGTCAACAAGACCACCACTCAGGATTCCGACGGCAATAATGTTACCAAAGTCGCCAGTGTTGAATTAGGCTTTGGTTCCTTCACTGTCGCTGGTCAGTCTGGTTATGCTTATGGCACTGATTTATACTTCGGTGTTGAAACTGTTAACACTCTTCACACTGCTATCGAAGACGCCATCACTGCTAAAGAAGCTGCTTAATTCCTAAAACCATTTAAACGAACTCTATAAAAGGGAAGTTGTTGAAACTTCCCTTTTATTCAATAAATATGAAGAATTTTGCTTTATCTATCTTATCTATCGCTTTCTTGTCATTGACTGGTTGTGGAACTCCATCTCCATCAGCAATGATGTCAACTGCGGCCGATATTGATATCGACCTTACTTTTGATGCGAAAAAATATGAGGTGGAAATGGGTGAGTATCTCGCCATCACAGTCCAGATCACCTGTGATGATACTTCCGCTACTAAGAAAGTCTCTTTTACCCTTAGTGAAAACGACGGAATTGCCGCTTTGGTATTCGAGAGTGTTAACAGTGAGGGAAAAGTCTATATCGCTGGTAAAAAGTCCGGAATCGTCACTTTAACGGCCACCTGTGTGGATAATCCAAACGTCTCCGCTTCGGTGCAAGTAGAGGTCATTGCTCGTATTCCTTCTTTGAAGAATGTCTGGCAGAATGTAAACGAATATACGAACTATACTTTGTTAACAAAACAAACTCTCAAGAGTGATGCTACTTCTACAACAAACTATGTCAGAACATTAGTTACGGATGACGCGATATTGGGTGAATATTATTACACCGATCAGATCACCGGTGATAAAACCACTGGACCATATCTGGTTGACCAAGATAATAATTATGTCAACGGTTATGCAATTGATAAGAACAACTATGCTTTTTTACTTAGATTAGATAGACATGGCAATTTCTTAACTGACTCTGAGATTGTTGATACCGAACACGGTTTATTGACCAGAGATAACTATCGTGGCTTTAAAGAAAAAAGTATCGATATCAATGATGTCGGTCTTTATTATGGTTTACAGGCAATCAATCCTTCTTGGTTACCAACTGCTAAAGCCAAAGGCACTGCAAATACCTATACCATTGAAACGGGTGATGAAGATAATATCGAAGGGGCTTATGTAAAATACCTGCTCTGGGGTTTGATTGATCCGATTGGTAGAAATGTCTTCATGAATGCTAATGAATCTATCAGCAGTGTTGTGGAATTAGCTTCCAAGGTTGATCTTTCGATTCAAGCGACGACTGCTTCTATGGTCGAGATGACACTATCTTATGCCGATGGTGTTTCCTTACAAGGTGATTTACAGAACTACATCTATACCACCACTATTAATAATATTGGATCGACGGTTTTGCCACAGGCGGAGAAAATCAAGAAGTTTACCAGCTCTTTTGAAGCCAGTAGACCAGGTCTTCCTACCGATATTGGTCTGTTGATGAGTGAAACGAAGAAGCACAACTATATCTGTTCCTATAAATTATTCTGGGCTGATAAAGTCAATCCGATGAAGGAATATAGCAGCGAAGTGAATGTCTACTATACTGAAGATTACCTCTTCCTTCATTATCCAGATGAATTTGTCTCTCTGTATAACTCCACTACAGGAAGTACCTTAAGTACTTTTGGTTATGGATATATCAAGAAGAGTGATGGTATCTATGGATTTGAATATGATCCGACAAATAGTCAACCGATTCAGTTATATGATGAACCTTATAAAGGAACCAAAGACATTCCTTTATATGAATGGACCTTTGAAGAAATACCGGATTATTTCGATTATTCAGAGATCGTCTACTACGATCATTTATATGCGCTGAGTCAAGAAGCTTATGACTTGAATACGGAAATCACTGACTATCATTTCAGTGCGACTAATGAAGTCTTCCACAGTTTCTGTGATTGGTTCTATAAGGAAAAAATTGAAAATGAAAGCCTAGACTTTGAAGGCTTCTTGACCGGCTTGAGAATCAATACGACTGGCAGTGATGAAAATATCGCTTTAGACAGTGTTGATTTCTTTGCCGCTTATAGCACGATCAATGGTTGGAGTGTTCTTGCGACACCAACATTATCTAAGTTTGGTCAGGCGACAAGCAATGTCGCTCATAGTGCTATCCTATCAATATTGGAATCTTAAATATGAAAAGAACAATTTATCAGATCTTTGTCTATGTGACCTTAGCGATGTCTGTTTCTTGCTTTACTGGGTTTATTTATGAGATGTCGGTTGCCGAGATGAACGTCTGGGCGATTCTGTGCTTAGTTTTGGCTATTTTAGGGCTTGTTGGATTTGTTTTGAACCAAATCCTCTACCGTCAGTTTAAACAGCGTGACGCGACCCGTTATGAACAGGTGGAATGTCCACACTGTCATGAAATGAATTCAAAAAAGGATGTATTCTGCAAAAAATGCGGTAAAAACCTTTACTAACAAACTTTTTCTTGTAAGGTTTAAGGCATTGTGGTATAGTCTTACTTGCTTAATACGCTTGCGAACGTATTGATGCCGGATTGT
>CACXYG010000002.1:0-26869 GCA_902771745.1 uncultured Erysipelotrichaceae bacterium
TCTTTCTCACAAGCGCCACAGGCCATTGTTACAAGAATCCCTGCAAATACTATATAGAATAACTTCTTCATGATCTCATTTCTTTGGTAATTCTAAAATACCGTCTACTTCATGCTCTACGAACGGACCTTCTTTACATTCAAAGATTACGCTATCTGGTACCATCGCCTCTATCGTATGCCAAACGCCTTTGGGGATGTTAACGCCATACCGACCTTCTTCAGCACATAGCACCACATCTTCGATAATCGAGCCATCATCGTTATGGGTGGTTACACGTACCTTACCACGGATGATTACGAATGTTTCATCCTTCGTGGGATGCTTATGGATAGGCACCTCCGTTCCTGGTTCCACAGCATTCAAGAACCGATGGCACTTCTCATCCAACGACTGATGAAAGTTAAAGTTCATCCTAAGCCTTGGTGATGCCTTCGCCTGTTCAGACACCTTGTCAAGCAACTCTTTATCAATAACCATAATTATTCGCTTTCAGATAGTTTAGTGCAGATTCTATTTCTTCAATTGCAATAGCCCCACCCCATGCGCGATACACATATAATGGAGTAACACACCCGTAATCCATAGATCCTGTGAGTGCCTCGTTATCAAGGAATTCCTTTAATCTTTCTACCATTTCCATTTCGCCAATGTCAATGTTAAAGTTAAGGTTAAAGTTCTCAACTATTCACCTCTTGCCACAGCAACTAATCCATTATAAACCATATTAGGAAAGAAACGGAGCGTCTCAAATGGGAATATCTTTGTGTGTCGTAACATATCCCCACATCTCCTCCCAAAAGATGCCGATTTTCTAAATAGCTTAGAATCATTATCGTAATAACTCGAATCTCTATTATGACCGAAATTACCAACCTCCAAGATGAAAGAACATATCCTATCAGCTTTTCTCTTCCAATTTTTATCAGTTGAATAGAATGGCATTGCCTCAATTGGCATCCCAAGATAAACCACTGCAAAAGCGGCAAAGCCCTTCCACACATTCATCAATCCCATTTCCCGGATACGCGATTCTAATAATACCATGTTCAGTGAATTCCTATATATCCACAGCAGTCTGCACCAGTCGCATATTTGACGTCCTCCGACACCACCCCTAAAGAAGTGATTAAGGAAATGTACAAAGACTATCAACACATCATTATCTGGTGAAGGAATAAAAACCTGAATGTAACCATTATTCCAACTTCTAACATTTCCTCCATAGAAAAGATCTCGGTGAATTTCATCCATCACCTTATTTACCCTGACCGAGAAAGAACAATGCTGATTGGCATGAATCTCCACCACCCACTCACCATAATGCATATTGATATGACGGGTGTAGTCATCATCTGGATCAAATCTATCCACAAATGGTCTAAAGAATATCTTGGCTTTCTGGAAATCATCCTTGCTTCCACCAAGGCAAAGAATGATTCTCTTTAAGTTATCCTGTAAGAAGGTGGAGTTCGCACCCTGCTTGGTTAAAGAACCGACTTCTTCGTTATCAAAAGAAGCATAGACAGAGATGTGATCTTTGCCTTCGGATTCGACAAAACCAAAGAGAGTGGAATAAGCAGCAGATAAATCATCTAAACGACCACAGGATAAGAATTCTTTGTTTCTACCGATAAGGCGTGGTTGTTCTCTGTTATATAAGAACAAATCAAAACTCAAAACCTGACCGTTAGATAAACCAAGCTGTTCTAATAAATACTGATTGAAATCAAAATCCTCTTCCCATTCACCCATGATTGGAAGAGTATCTACAGCGGCATTATACTTATAACCGGAGTTGATTTCACGGTTCATGTGAATGCAGACATTAGGAATGATCAGTAAATCCTGATCGACACTAAGAAGATGCGATTCAATCTTGTTACCATTCTTGACTAAGACTCTACCAGCAAAAGATAAAGGCTTATCAAACCATGTATTCATAATCAGACCACCATAAGGTTCAGTATTCAACTGTAAGAGATTGAAGACTTTCTTAACTGGATTTGGTTTAATCTTGAAGGTTGGTGAATCATTATGCGTAGCCGTTAACTGCATATGATAGTCTTTTAACTTCTCTGGTAACTTAAAAGCGAGAATAGAAGTATCATTTCTCGTGACGAAATAATTCTTTCCTAATTCAAGGTTATAGTTATCCTTTTCATCTAACTGGATAAAACCAGCTTCTAATAATTCTTCTTTGATATTTTTGACGGCGTGGAACGCAGAATAGGATTTTCCTAACAATTCCACAATCTTTTCAACATGGTTCATAAGAGACCTTGTATTATGTAATTACCAGTGAAGGTATTACATATCCTTTCTCTGGGAATTGATGATTATACCATCTGGCCAGATGGTATAATCGAATCGAGATGCTGTGGACTTGTGTCTATATGTTTCAGACTTTGATCTGTTGCAGGAGGCGCCTGCCACAGCTTTTGTTTTCATCGGTAATCAGTTAGATATCGCTTGACGATTGATTTGGCACAAGGCTACGATTGAGCAAAAGCTATGGGTTACAGCATCAGCACGAATAGGAGGTGCACATATGTTTTATGTCGGCATCGACATCGCTAAGTTCAAGCACGACTTCGCGGTGCTGGATGACAACGGAGAGGAGATTGTCGCACCCAGGACAATCACCAACTCTTCAGAAGGATTCGCAGTGCTTTACGACACCATTTCCTCTCTTGATCATTCCCAGGAGATCAAAATAGGAATCGAGGCCACTGGACACTACGGCGACAACCTCAAGCAGTTTCTTCTTTCCAAGGGCTTGGCTTTCACAGAGCTAAACCCCTTCTTAGTGAAGCTTTTCCATGAACAAATATCACTGAGAAGGACCAAAACGGACAGGACTGACTGTGAAGTCATCGCTATGTATATGGCCCAGAGAGCCAGCGATTCCTACCAGAAATCATTATACCATTTTGAAGCCCTGAAGAGTTTGACCAGGACAAGACAATCTCTTGTCGAGCATCGCTCTCAATACATTGTCATGCTCACGAATATGCTTGACCAGGAATTCCCCGAATTCAAAGACTTTTTCCATGGGAAGCTCACTGAGACGGCAATATACATTCTCAACAAATACGGAACTGCAGGAAGGATTTCGGATTGGACGGAAGAGGACTTGATAGATCTTCACAACAAATCTCGCAGGATACCCCCGTTGATAGATTCAAGGAAATCCAGGAGGCTGCGAAGAAGACGGTTGGCAACGGACAAAAATACAGAGAAGATGAGATGAAGATTATACTAAGTCTCTATGAATACATAGATGACCAAGTAACAAAGATAGAAGATGAGATAAAAGACATCATGAACGAACTCAATCCACCCACTCTCTCGATTCCCGGAATGGGGGTGATCAGTGCGGCAACAATACTTGGTGAATTTGGTGATCTAAGCAGATTTCCGGATTCCAACAAGTGCGTTGCTTTTGCGGGATTGGATGTAGGAATCTATCAATCAGGAACCAAGTGCATTCATGGCAAGATGGTTAAGCATGGGTCAAGCCATCTCAGGTATGCACTTCTCAACGTCGTACAGACAGTATGCATTCATTGTCCGACCTTCAAGGCTTATTGGGTGAAGAAGAAGGTCACAGAAAGAAAGTTTTTTCGTGTAGCCGACAGTCATGTGGCAAAGAAACTGATACGAATGATATACCATCTGGAAACGACTCATACCTACTACGACGAACAGCTGTGTAAATAATCAGGAACAACAATCGGCCTGTTCCTGTTCCACGGAACAGGAAGCTTTGATGTGGAACGAATACACATTGATAAGTTTTTTCATTTTTCTATTGATTTCTAATAGTTAGTCTCCTGAAAGCAACGATATAATTATAATTTATAAATTATAAATTAAAAGCAAAAGACCATCAGGAATGATGTTGGCTGAATTGTAATTCTAAAGAAAACCGAGTAATTTAAAGTCAGACTTGAAATTACTCGGTTTTGACTATAACACAGCTTCCAAGAACTGCTTGGTTCGCTCACCTTTTGGATGCTAGAAGATCTCTTCAGAAGGGAGATACAAAGGTAAAGAAATTAGTTTCGTAACCGTTTTTTATTGACACGAAAACGTTTAAACGCTACGCTTTTAAAGAGTGGAGAAAATAGCATGAGTGCATTTCTGATACTACCCATTCTTGTTTCTTTTATCTCCTCTCCTGTCGGAACAAATCCTTATATCAAAGAAATAAGCTATGAATATGACCACGACTATAACAATTTAGTCAGTGGGTTTGAGAAACGTGTCTTTGATATGCTGGCCTTGGAACTACATGATGATGGCAGTGTCACAAATACCGATTCTCATCCATATAAATATATGCTATTGACGAAGAACGGTTTACCATCAAATCGTTTATCCAAAATCCATATTCTCGATACAACATCACTTTTGATAAAGGATATGAGATTTCAAAAGAGACTGGCGAAAAATTACTTGATTTTGTGCAGAAGATGGTGGAAGAACAGGAGGATGTTCAATGAAAACGAGATTCATTAAAGCACTAGGTCTTTCGTTATTGGTGTTGCTTTCTTCATGTGGACCGAAGGAAAAAAGTCCTGAAGAGCGGCTTAGTGAAATCGCTGAAGAAAAGGCAACTCTCAATGGCTTTATTTTGGAATCGGAAAAAGGAACTTCCGGATTGAACATTTGTTATTCTGAGAATGGAAACTCTCAGCATTATATAGATACTGAGTATGCCTTCATCAATGAATTGAAGGATATCAAAGCAAAACCAGTAAGCAAGCAGGTATCTGATGATTGGTTGATTTATTTCAATACTGTCGACGTTTCTTATCGAGACTGCGGTAGTCGCTTCTTGCTGAAGGAAACACTGACTGCGTTTGTAATTACTTCATCTGTTCTCTCTTTACAACCTCAAACTTTGATTACTGCGGAAAAAGGATATGAGATTTCAAAGGAGACTGGCGAAAAATTACTTGATTTTGTTAAGGATATGATGAAAGAATAAGTTTATCAGTAATTGTTAGTTTTTGAAACTGAGCCATTTAAAGTCAGACTTTAGTCGCTCAGTTTTTTGCATAGGAAATTCGTGATGTAAACTGATGTTGGCTGAATTGTAATTCTAAAGAAAACCGAGTAATTTAAAGTCAGACTTTAATTTACTCGGTTTTGACTATAACACAGCTTCCAAGAACTGCTTGGTTCGCTCACCTTTTGGATTCTGGAAAATTTCTTCAGGAGTTCCCATTTCAGCAATATACCCACCATCCATGAACAAGACCACATCAGAGACATCTCTAGCAAAGTTCATCTCATGAGTGACTACTACCATAGTCATGCCGGCATTGGCTAGTTGTTTCATGACATTGAGGACACCTTTGACCATCTCAGGATCAAGGGCGGAGGTAGGTTCATCAAAGAGAATGACATCTGGTTGACAAGCAAGGGTACGAGCGATGGCTACACGCTGTTTCTGACCACCAGATAGCTGGCTAGGATAAGCGTCTGCTTTTTCCTTCACACCGACTTGTTCTAGTAGCTTCAGTCCTTCTTGAGCAGCTTCTTCTTTGTTCATCTTCTTCAAGTCGATCAGAGTCATCGTGACGTTTTGTAAGACGGTTTTATTGTTGAAGAGATTAAACGACTGGAAAACCATACCGATTTTGGCTCTGCAGGCATTTAGTTCCTTATCTTTTAAGGTGATGCCATATTTGGGTTGACCTTTATGAAGAACTGGTTTTTTGATGATATTTCCATCAATATCCATCTTCTTTTTGACCAGTGGTCCATAAATCATCTCTCCTTCAAAGTGAATGGTTCCACAAGTCGGTTTGGCTAACAGATTCAAACAGCGCAAAAATGTGGACTTACCACCACCAGAAGGACCGATGATGGAATAGACTTTACCTTGTTCGATATTGAGTGAGATATCCTTTAAAACGCTGATATCATGGAAGGATTTGGATAGATTCTTAATTTCAAAAATATTAGTTGGCATACTTCTTCTCCAATTTCCTTTCCACAAATTTGATCACCAAGGTTAACGACATGGTGATAACATAATAAATCAAAGCCGCAATCAGCAAAGATTCAAAGACCTTATAGGTAGAAGCTTTGACCAAGTCAGCAATATGGGTGATATCGTTAATACCGATCAAAGAGACAATGGAGGATTCCTTGACGAGGGTGATGAATTCATTACCTAAGGCAGGGATGACATTCTTAAACGCCTGAGGGAAGATAACATGTGTCATCGTATAAGAACGAGAAAAGCCAAGGGATCGAGCGGCTTCCGATTGTCCGATATCCACCGATTGGATACCGGATCGGAAGATTTCCGCCACATAGGCTGAACTATTTAATGATAAGGCGATCATACCAGCGACAAAGGCGTTGATATCAATACCAAAGGCTAGCGGAATACCATAGAAACAGATATATAACTGAATTAAGGATGGCGTACCACGGAAGATAGAAATATAGAAAGCACTCAATGCTCTTAGCCATTTCCAGATGGATAAACTACCCAGGTTGACTAAGAAACCAAGTATGGTACCTAAGGCGATGGCGATAAGTGCATATTCTAATGTAATCAAGGCGCCACTTAGAAAACGCGGAAGGTTTTCCATTACTGGGGCAAAATCCAACTGATAGGCTAACGCATTCATGATTCTAAACCTGATTATTCAGCAGTGCTTGCATAAGCATCACAAGCAGCAGTATAGAGGTTGGTAATGGTACCATTCTCAATGTTTTCAGCTAAGGCTTCGTTGATCAAAGAAACAAAGGAAGCGGAATTCTCTAAAGAGGTGGCAAGACCAAAGGCGGCGGTATCATCAAAAGAGATGCCAGTCGCTAACTTCAAGCCAGTGTTTTTGGCAATGATGGATTCACCAACAGCCTTATCGACAACCAAGGCTTCAATCTTACCAGCCAATAAAGAGGTGGTCAAATCCGCGACAGAAGTGATGATCTGGTTGGCGCTGTTCCAGCCTTCTTCCTGGATGTAGTTAGCCTGTTCGGTGCCAAGCTGAGAACCGCATTTTGCGGCTTTTAAAGTATCCATGGAGGTGATGGTAGTGTTATCTTCTAAAACGACGACAGCAGTTTCTGTAGTGAAGTAGGTATCAGAAAAAGAAACCGATTTTGCTCTCTCTTCATTGACGGTCATGGCAGCAGCGACAAGATCCACCTTGCTAGACTGGATAGCGCCGATGAGACCATCGAAGGCCATATTGGACCAGACAACATTGATGTCAACGTTATACGTTGTTTCAATCTTGGCTTCGACAAGTTTGACGATTTCAACATCAAATCCCAAAATGTTGCCCTCTGTATCCGTATATTCGAACGGAGGATAAGTAGCTTCTGTACCAACTTTCAAAGTTTTTGTGCTGACAATCTGAGAAAGCAAGTCAGCATCTGTATTGCTACTTGTTCCACAGCCTGTCAAAGTCATCATCATACCGGCTAATAAAATAACATTCTTCAGTTTCATTTTTTTACCCTCCTTTTCTGGTTTTAGTGAAACATCTCTGTTAAGAAGGGAAATAAAAACGTCCCCAGGCCTAACAAAGAAGCCTAAGGACGTATGTTGTACGTGGTACCACCTTAGTTCATCACCCTTACCTATAACCATATAAGGATGACCTCTGAGTCTTTTATGACTTTCTAGCTATCACGGGCTTCCCGTCAGCCATTACTTAATTTCCTGGCTGCAGCTCCAAGGCTCGTTCCCCATAGTCCATCTACTGCCCTTCCACCATCAGCAGCTCGCTAGAGACTTATCTAAAGGTACTATTCCTCTTCGATGCTTTATCGCGTCAAAGTATAAATCTTTAACTTAAAAATTACTAGAAAAAATTTTTGAAACTTCTAAAATGACTTGTTTTTCGAAAATGAAAGCGTTAACAAAAGTCGGAAGCGTGTGCTTCCGACTGATTTTAATTAAATTTAACGATCAAATGAGAGATAGAATAAGTGATGGCGGAGTTCATTCTACCGAAGATTGGCCAGACCTGTGGACCGATCAAGGAGAAACGAATTCTGCGATAGAGTCTTGGGTTGACCTGCTTGAATTCCTTGAAGAAGGTCTTTAAGTCAGCTCTGGCTTCCTTAGTTTTGTTCAACTGAGTGTGAAGGAAACCTAAGGAGATGAAGATTCTGATTTCATGATAGAGCATTCTGAAGTGAGCTTTATCATTAAGGTAATCATAGATGTTGTATTCCTTGATACAAGCCATGGCAACCTTGAGGTAGTCTCTATATCTTCTGACAGCGACGTCCTTCTGGACGGACTGACCAGCTCTACCGACATAGTAGCAATATAAAGAGACAGGAACGTAGCAGATATTCTTGACGTTTCTAAGTGGAGCATAGACACAATAGTCATCTTCATAGAAGGTATGAACAGGAATGTGAAGATCAGAATCCTTTAAGATCTGGGTTCTGAACATACAGGAGTGAATCAACAAGTTCTGAGAGAAGTTGAAACGCTTGACCTGTTTCCAAGTGATGATCTGATCGGCTGGCATTCTGTGACCAAAGCCAATGGTGGTACCTTTGACCTTATCTGGATAATAGGTGTAGTCGTTGACAAAGAGATCAACCTTATCACCCTTTTCTCTGATTTCAGCAAGCATTCTCTGATAAGCTTCATCATCAACCCAGTCATCAGAGTCAACGATTTTGAAGAACTGACCAGTGGCTTCTCTGATACCGGACTGGACACCAGCACCATGGCCACCATTTGGCTGATGAACAACCTTACAGATGGTTGGATACTTGGCGACATATTCGTCAGCAATCTTACCAGTATCATCCTTAGAACCATCATCCACGATGATGATTTCAACATCTTCGCCACCCTTTAATAAGGATTCGATGGCTGTTGCCATATATTCCTGGGAGTTATAGCAGCAAACGACAATTGAAAGTAATTTCATTGTAAAACCTCTACAAAAATAAGTATTCCGCCCTTGTTTATAATTATTCTAACATAGATTATAAAAGAGCAAGAGACATTTTAGTGCCTCTTGCTCAATTTTTCAACTCTTGAAAAGATTTTTACTTTTCTTTCTTCTTTTCTACTTTCTGATAGTGATCTTCTTTTGGATACTTTGGCTTCTGTTTACCACCGCGGAAGAACTGGGCAAGACCCTTGTGGAAGTGACCATCGAACATCATTCTTAAACCTTCACACTGAGCCATTGGCATACCCATCATTCTAGACATAGATCTGACTGGGAAACCAAATGGACCCATGACGATAGCATTACGTAAGCCCTTGTTGTGCTTTTCACCATGTCTGACAAGCATTCTTAAGGCTTTACCGATCAATCTACCAGTCCAACCTCTGGCATAGCATAAATCGCAGAAGAGGTTTTCCTGATGGATGTGCATTCTGGTATGTTTCTTGTTGCACCAATCGAATTCATCATTTGGTAATTCCTTACCATATAATTCCTTGAATTCAGCTTCGGCGACGTGCTGAACAGTACCAGCGAAGTAATTTGGAATCTTGGCTTCATCATATGGGAATTCAGTGGTGGTACCAGCCTGATGGATGCTACCAGTCAATCTGACATCATTAGAAGCAGCGGCGACATAAAGATCATATTCGCCTTCTTCAACTTCCCACTTCATCGTCTTGACGTTGAAGTAACGGAAAGTCTTGTTATCAAACTTGATTTCAACGACTTCTTCTTCACCTGGCTGTAAGAGACGAGTCTTAGCAAAGCCCTTGAGTTCCTTGACGGCACGGAAGATCTTGGAGTTCTTCAAACCGACATATAACTGAACGATTTCCTTACCAGCATAAGAACCGGTGTTCTTGATGGTAACCTTGATACCTTCTGGAGTGACTTCAAGGTTGGAATATTCAAAGGTGGTGTAGGATAAACCGAAACCGAATGGGTATTTGACATCGATCTGGTTCTTTTCGAAGTAACGATAACCGATGTAGATGGATTCAGCATAAGGAATAGCAACCTTACCAGTTTCGAAGTTATCGATAGATGGCGTATCTTCGTATTTGACGATATAGGTTTCACTCGTCTTACCAGATGGAGTGACATCACCATTGAGGATATCTAAGATAGAGTTGCAACCAGCCTGACCAGATAAGGCACCGTTGAGTAAGGCGTCACACTGATCATCCCAGGTAAGATCGACAACAGAACCAGCAGATAAGATAACAACAATCTTCTTACCTAAAGCATGTAACTGCTTCAAGAGTTCAGTCTGATGAGATGGGATGAGAAGATTATCTCTATCCAAACCTTCGGATTCGGTAACTTCATCAAGACCCATGAAGTAGACGATGATATCAGCCTTCTTGGCTAAAGCGACAGCTTCTTCCACTAAGGCTTCTTTACCCTTCTTCTTGTTGTAACGGTCAAAGCCCTGAGCATAACCGACACATTCAAACTTGAATTTTTCCTTCAAATCAGTGAAGTTATCAAGCTGAGTGCAGTTGACCTGAGAAGAACCAGCACCCTGGTATCTTGGGTTGTTGGCAAAGTCACCGATGATGGCGACCTTATCTTCTTTCTTCAAAGGTAAGACGTTACCTTCGTTCTTCAATAAGACCATGGTTTCATCACTAGCGGCCTTAGCGACATTGTGATGGGCAGCCTTCATCTCTGGGAAGCAGTTCATACCGGTGACCTTTTCACCGTTGATTTCGCCAACAGGTTCTTTGTAATCCTTGAAGGCCAAATCAGTCTTGATGGCATAATCGATGACATTATCAGCGGCTTCATCGACAATCGCTTCATCAAGCTTGCCTTCTTTGACAGCCTTGACGATTTCTCTATCGGTGTCACCATTGTTACCTGGCATTTCTAATTCGTTGGTAGATAACAAACCAGCGATACGGTCATTTTCACCGCCCCAATCGGTGACCAAAAGACCCTTATAAGCGAATTCACCTCTTAAGATATCCTTGTTGAGATGATCATTTTCATTGGTATAGATACCATTGAGCATGTTGTAAGAAGACATGACAGCCATGGCACCGCCTTCTTCGATGGCGATTTCAAAAGCTTCCGTATAGATTTCTCTTAAGGCTCTTTCATCGACGATAGAGTCAGAATTGATACGTCTATTTTCCTGAGAGTTACAAGCCCAGTGCTTGATACAGCTACCGATGCCGTTAGACTGGATACCTCTGACCATACCAGCGGCAAGCTTACCAGCGAGATATGGATCTTCAGCGAAGTATTCGAAGTTTCTACCACAGCGTGGGTTTCTCTTCATGTTGATACCAGGACCTAAGACCATGTGAACCTTGAGCTTTAAGGCTTCTTCACCTAAGGCAGTACCAACGTTCTGAACCAATTCAGCATTCCAGGAATTAGCTAAAGAGGCAGCGGTTGGGAAACAAGTAGCAGGTAAGGATGGGTTAAGACCTAACTGGTCAGCCGCAGCGGCCTGTTTTCTTAAGCCGTGAGGGCCATCGGATAAGAAGAAAGAAGGAATACCATGTTCCTGATAGTCCATACTTTCCCAGAAATTTTTACCGGACAAAAGGGAAGCCTTTTCTTCCAGCGTCAGCTTTTTGACAATCTCTTCGTGTTTCATGACGATCTCCTTTTTTAAAGTCTTGATACGAATTAAACAAACTGAAAGCATTGCGTAAACGCTTACAAAACTAGTAATACTATATCTTATTTTTTGTGCCATGTGAATAAAAAATCGTGATTTGCACTTTTTTGAGAATAACTTGCAAAATTGAGCTACTTGTATACATGAAATAAGCGCTAAATACGCATGATTTCATTCATTTTCACAACCAAAAATACTACAATAAGAGTAAGCGAGGAAAAGAAAACCATGAACTTCACGCAACAGAGAATTGAAATGATGAAAGCCTATTCCAATGCTATTGATGCTTTTAGCAATTCGGACAATCAAACAGCTTATAGTGAAATGGTCCACGCATCTAAAATCGCACGTGAATTAGCTGACAATACCAGCGACTATGATGATACAAGAGAGTACACCACTTTGGCAGACTACTATTTTGCCAAGGCACAGAGCTATCTCACGAAAGATAAAAACGACTTTGGTAATGATATCTACATGATGGAACCACCTACTCAGGGCTTTAACGATTTCATCGGTCTTGATAACATCAAAGACTATTTAAACGAAACCATCATCACCCCTTGGCGTGAACATAAATTCAAAACCAGAAAGAAGAACTCGCTTTTGATTTATGGTCCTTTGGGTGTTGGTAAAACCAGATTTGTTCATTCCTTGCTCAAGGAACTGGATGCCAAAGCCTACTACTTCAAGCCGATCAAGCATTTCCATCTCTCTGACCTTGTCGATGTCGAGCACGACTACAAGCAAGTCTTCAAAGAAGCGGAAAAATTAAATAACGTCGTCTTCTTCATCGAATCTCCAATTCCCTTCTTCTCTGATGGTAGTGATGATATCTCCAGAGATACCGCAGAACTCTTTATCCGTATGTTCCGTAAAGAGAACAAACGCATTCACAGAAAGAATCTCAACATCCTTTTGATTGCTACAACCTCTGTTCCTGATAAACTCGCTCCTAAGGCATTTGAGAAGAATCTCTTTGATGACATCATCCGTATCCATCGCCCTGATGCGGAAATCCGTAAAGGTATGGTAGAAAGATATTTCAAAGACCAATCGATAGAGGAAGCCTATAAAGAACAACTCATCAAATTGACTGATGGTTTTGTCAACACGGATTTATCCAAGTTATGTAAGTCTCTCCTGGATGAGAAAGTCTTTGATATGCCTAATATGGAAAAGAAGGTTTCCAAATTCATCAAACAAGACAACTCCAACTATGAAAAGAGTGTTTCTATCTTTGAAAATCGTTTAAAAGAGATAGAAATCATCAATAAATAAATCAATTTCTTGAAGTCTCATTTTATCAATGATAAACTAATGAGGCTCTCTAAGAGTGCTTAGCTCAGCGGGAGAGCGCTTCCTTCACACGGAAGAGGTCACGAGTCCGATCCTCGTAGCACTCACCATCATGTGCCGGCTTAGCTCATCCGGTAGAGCAACTGATTTGTAATCAGTAGGTGGCTGGTTCAAGTCCGGCAGTCGGCACCAGATTCAGAAAAATAAGATTGATACCAAAAAGGGTGTCAATCTTTTTTCTTTTCCCACTCATCATCATTGCTGGTTCTATCGATGTCTGGCTCATCGCTTCTCTTGCCGGTGGTTCTGGTATCACCAGAATTATGCCATTAGTGGTATTCATCATACTGAGTGGTGGCTTTGTTGTTATATCAATGATGCGTGCGATAAAAACATGGAAGAAGCAGATTTATTTTAATGCCACCTTGTCTTTTGTTCTTTTTGCACTACTCGCTACTTGTGTGATTATCCATTTTATCTATTTTATAAATAGTTAAAAACGCTTTTCATTATATGTATATAGGTTGTTTAATCATATCGAAAGAATAAAAGATAATATTATTTTCAAACCCTTGATAATCTTGCTAAAATATCTCCAGTGAAACATTATGTCCTTTGATCCCAAATGCAATAAATTTCCCTATCCGGAAATCACCAATCAGCACTATCTGAAAGTCGAACGTAAGGAAGAGATCAACTTTGATGAAAACTATCCTTACATTGACACTTCCAAGAAGTTCAGACGCAAAAGAAAAATCGTTGCCTTTTTACTGCGCACTATCGTCTTTCCGATGACCAGAATTCGTCTGAATCTGAGAATCAAAGGAAGAGAGAATCTCAAAGAATATAAAGAGCTTCTTTCTCATGGCTATATCACCGTTTGTAACCATGTGCATATGTGGGATTATTTAGCCATTCTTGTCGCTTTAAAGAGAACCGATGTAAAGTTTCTCTCCTGGGCAGAAAACTTACGTGGACCAAGTCGTAAACTAGTCAAACTTGTCGGTGGTATCCCGATACCAGAAGAAAAAGGTCCTATCTTTATCAAGTGGTACCGACTGCTTTCTAAATATCTAAAAGAAGATGGTGTTCTTCATGTCTTTTCCGAAGGTTCCATGTGGGAATTCTATCAACCGATCAGACCTTTTAAAGAGGGTGCCTCCCATTTTGCTGTGAAGAATGATAAACCCATTCTTCCACTAGCTTTTTCTTATCGTAAAAACGGTTGGATCAGGAAAAAGATTTTCCATTCTCCAGCCTGTTTGACACTATCGATCGGTAAACCGCTCTTACCTAAGAAAGAGTTATCCTTAGGCGAAAGCAAAGAAGAACTGTCCATCCGTACACATGAAGAAATCTGTCGCTTAGCTGGTATTAACAAAGGTGAAAATATCTATCCACCTATCTTTGATAACAACCATCGTATCGACTACTACACCAATGAATATGGAAAAGGCTATAAAGGGTCTTTTTAAATAATTTTTAACTCATTGAAATAAACTATCTAAAGAACATTTCAGGGGGATGAGCATGAAAAAAGAATTACTATTAGGAACCATACTGCTTTTGAGTATGTTTTCCTGTGGAAATAATCAAACAGAAGACTACACCATTAAGACTTTCAACAAAATTGATGAAGAAGGAAAAATCACATACACATACGAAAATGTCATTCCCCAATTAAAAGAGTTTCTAGATAGCCTAAAAGATCAATATCAAGGAGAAATGATTTTGATCTCCGCCCATGCGGGTCTACATACATTAGGTCTAGATCCTCATAGCGATGTCGAAGAAGTCTTTGGCGGAAAAGATGCCTACAACATCGAAAAATCAAACGAGATGGTCGACTTGTTAAATGAATATGCTCTATCCTATCAGATGAACATCTCTTTCCAGTTTGGTCATAATCATTCCAAACAAGAAAGTGAATTCCTGCTCACCTCAGGAGAAAGAATCTATACCACAAAGAGTTATCTTGAAAAGAGTGTCGTCAACGAAGAGATTCAATTCTCTTATGGACATATGGGTTATCTATCTACCTCCATCGGCTCTGCAAACGCTCATTATACTTTGATGAGTTTGAATGATACTTCCTACACGCTCTCTTTAAAACAACTAGATGGACTAAGCATCACCACCATCATCGATAAAAATTAAAAGAGTGGACCTTCATCCACTCCAATCATATAAGAAAGAGCTGATTTATTCAGCTTTTTCTTTTGTTCCATCTTTTTCTTCTTTCGTAAAGGAGATATATTCTTCTAAATCGTTGAAGACATTGATTCGATGCGTCGCTTTATATAACGGATAATACAAGGGAAGAACAAAGACAATCGTCACAATACTTGTAAGTAAAGCACCGGGAAGTTTACCAAGTGAAGTCACTAACGCAACATCATAAGTGATACCTGTCGTCATCGATAAGAGAATTCTGATATAGAATTCACCAATGACATTCACCGCTAAAGCTACCAATAGAGCAAACGAGAGACAACTCATCGTTCTATCTAACTTGAAGGAGAAAATAGCGACAAACAGAATCAAAGCTAATAGAACAGAAGTCAAGATCACCAGGGTTAAAGAATACTTTGATTCTGGTTGGAAATACATCGTCAGGATATAAGCAAAGAGCATCGCCATCAATCCCGTGGCAATCCAGATCAAGATTTGCCCGTTGAGTTTTCTTTTGATCAACAGACGGAAGAGACTTCCAACAATGAAACCCATCAAGAATTTCAGAATGAAAGTTCTCAAGTAGGTGCTATAAGAATAACCAAAGACAATATCATTTAAACCCATACCAAGACTGCCGGCTAATCCACCAACCCAGCCTCCACAAAGAAGACCAGCTAAGATGCAGAAGAAATTACCGAGATGTACCTTAGAAGAGCCGATAGGAATCATGACCATGGTTCCGACAAAACATAAGGCGGTAAATATCGCTACATAAACGATTTTCAATATGGTGATACGAGATTTTTTCATGTTCTTTTTTATCCTTGCATCTACTATAGTATTATTTACAAACAAATCAATATGTAACCTATTTCTTGTTATTTTTCTTCGTTACATTTATATGTAAATGTATAAATGTGTGAAGCATAAAAAAAGACAAGACCGTCTTTATTGGCCTTGCCTTCATTTAATATAAGTTTGCTCGCAATCCTTTTGGTAGATAATTCTTAACCTTACCTTTAATGTTCTTACCTAAACCAAGTCTCATGTTCTGATAGGTGAGAATCACAAGTTCATCAGCAATGGAAGAATCGACCTTCACTTCATTACCCTGAACGTATTGCAGAGCGCTTTGTCTATCCAGTTCCACCTTTTCAATATCATCACAGACTTTACAATAAGAATGATCATATTCACACTTTGGATGTTCACTCTTATCATAGACTTTCATACCGGGAGCGATAAAAGGAAGATTAGCAAAATCCTGATAGAATCTCGTTACCAGATAAGAATTATCTTTATAATCCAAACTCATCAGGTAATCATTATAAATTCTAGCATCTTTACTAGAAGTAAACTTATAAGCATCACCTTGGGTCTTTCTTAACAGAACAAAATAGATACCCTCACCATCATAAATACCAGGAATCATATGATAACCTAAACCATCTTTTCCTAAAACCATACCCTCTCTTGGTTCGACAGGAATGACCTGGATATCAGGATGACGTTTGATAAATGCTTTTACCTGGTCTTCATCTTCCTCTAAGGATAACGAACAGGTCGAATAAGCAATGATACCGTTCTTCTTGGTGCACTCATAAGCTTTCTCAAGCAAGTTTTCCTGAATAGGAAGAAGACGAGTCACCTTATCCATTGACCAGTCACTAGCCATCTTTGGCTCTTTTCGAATCATACCAGAACCAGAACATGGAGCATCTAAAATAACCAGGTCAAACAAAGAAGGTAAAGAGAGTTTTACAGGGTCTATTGATAAGGTAAGAATATTGCCTAAAGCCAATCTCTGGGCGTTCTTGTTGATCTCTAACGCGCGGTCAAAAGCGATATCGTTAGCAAGATATAAACCATCTGGTCTACGTAAATCCATCGCGATGGTCTTACCACCAGGAGCCGCACACAAATCCAAAGAGACAAAATCCTTTGGTAACAGATTGGTTAAATAAGAAGAGATTACACCACTGCTAGGATCAAGAATATAAAATCCACCAGCAAAGTGTTCTAAAGTCTTACCCATTCTTCCTTCTTCTTTGACAAAGCGATATAAAAGAGGATCGTCTTTATCTTTTTTCAGGTCCGGAAAAGCCTCCTCCAATCTCTTAGCCGTATAAATCAACGGATTTAAAATAAGAGAAGAAACAGCCTTACCTTTCAAGCCTTCCTTAAACTTCAAGATCTCATCTTGGCTACAATAGGTCAACAAGGATGAGAAATCAAATGTGCTCGTTTGTTTTTTAGACACGAAGCCTTTATTTTTTTTACTTTTTGACATGATATTTACACAAGTTCGCACTATTTTATCATATAATATAGGTACGAGAAAAAGGAGATTTCTTATGGTCAAAGTAAAAGCGAATTCCAGTAGTAAAAAAATCAAGCCATTAGAAGGCAAACCCTTAGTTGAAGTTACAAGAGCTCCTGAAGATACGGGCGAAGATGTCTATCTCGTCCAAGAAAACGATAAGCATCAGTTCTCAGCTCACATCTCCCCTCTTTATGGCACCAAGGAATATTATTACACTGGTGTCTTATTCCCCAATACCGAAATTAAGTTTGTCCACAATGATGGTAGACAGATTCCTGTCGGTGGCACTTCCAACTGCGGTTACACGCTTGTCGGTAACGCCAGAAAAGCCTTTGAGGCCAGAAAAGCCTTAACCACCGCTGGTGAATCCAGTGATGATCAGGAATACATCTATACCACCCAGTATTCTCAGCTCTTCTATGTCGGTGATGAGAAGGTTCATACGATCTTCTTAAGAATCTATGACAACATCAACGGCAATGATAATGATCGTTGGGTTGTTATCTACATCGAATAATTGTTAAAAATGGCTTGCCAACTTGGCAAGCCATTTTTAGTTTTTCTTTATCTTACGTTCAGAACGAAGAACTTATAGAGAGGTTTATCCGCTCTGGTAGTCGTAATACCACGCCAGCTGATCTTATAGTATTTCTGTACTTCTACCTGTTGAATAAAGCCATTGTGATTGATAATCTCGATGGTTTTTTTAGGAAGAATCTCTTTCTTCTCGCGGAAGATCTTACTCACTGCGCTTTTGCCTTCACCACTGAAATAGTTCTTATCTCTAACCAGGGTCACATGATAACAAATGACTCCTGTTTTTGCTTCCTCTTCCAGTCTGGCAATATCCTGGATGGAATGGAACATATTATCTTCATAATCCTCATCGCGATAATTACAAAAAGAAATCAGATACTTTTCTTCCGGTTTCTTTTGATTGCTGATGCAAATATCAGAACCATTTACTTCAATGACATAATTCTTCGTCAAGACATCTAAAAGATAATTCTTTAATCCTTCGACAACATCTTCACTGCATGTGATATCATCATCAATCTTATAAAGACCATGGAACATGAAATTCGAAATGTTCTCTTCTAATCGAGGTTTGACCTCATGTGTTTCTAATATATCTTTATATCTCTCATACATGTGTTTATAGGTATTGGATAAATCAATGACCACATTCAAAGGCTCTAATACCTCGATATCCTCACCATATTGCAAACACCAATAATAGAAGGCTTTCTCATCACAACGGATATTCGCATACGTGATACCTTCTTCACTAGAGAAGACGGCATTTTTACCAAACCAGTCTTTGACATAGGTGATGACACGTTCGTGATTGATCTTGATTTTACAGTTGCTAACCTGTCCACCAAAAATATAGATATGATCATTGATGTAGTTGTTGATGCTGAAGTTAGGATCATAATCTGAAAGTGTGTTCATCGGGACACTGTCATCCTCTAAAATAGTCACTTTCCTTAAGAAATCCACGCGGAAGTTGGTGATTTTCGAATATTTATAATAGTTACACAATAGATAATACTTACCGAAGTTGTTGACCAAGAAGTAAGGAGAAACACGATACGTGTATCCACCACTCCTCATCTTCTCCCTGCCATTGACATCATAGGAAGCATATTGGAAAGAAATCTGTTTTTTCTTTTCAATCGCTTCATTGATGATTTCAATATTGTAGAAGAAATCAGAATCGTTGTTGCGATTCAGATCGACAGATTTATATAGATAATCATACTTTCTTCTCTGATAGACCGATAAATAACAAGAGATGCTGGTAGCTAACTTCTTGGCTTGTTTTCCAGTGATATTCTTGGAAGAGAAGATAGCATCCACCAGATATTTGACTTCCGATTCATCCAAATTACGAGATAAAAGACGACATCCTTTTTTGGGGTGACGATCAATATCGATATCCAGTTCTTCTAATAAAGAAATACTGTTGCTGACCGCTTTTCTCTGCAAGGAGACACCATACTTCTTCTTGATATGATCAATGATGTCCTGTTGTTTCAAATAGTGGTTCTCATCACTATACTCTTGTAGTGTCCAATAGATCAAAAGAATCGATGTTTTCTTGTTATCTTCCATACCTTTTTTCCTCTTAGTTTCATTGTATAACATGTAGCGAAAAAGTACCATAACTTTTTGTAGAATATACTCAGTCAAACGGAGGATAATCACTATGGTTCAAGTTTTAAAAGATAGATATGGTAACATCTTAGGTTCCACCAAGCCTGAAGGAAATCGTGAAAACATCTATGATAAATCTGGTAATCGTCTTGGTTATTTCGATGGCCATAAAACTTTTGATATCTATTCTAATTTCATCGGGGAGGGTAACCTTCTCGTTCTCTTATTAAAAATCTAGTCAATCATTTCAAATTCTGTCGTCCTTTCGTCTCTAGGTCAGTATCAAAAGCCTACATAAAGGCTCAATAAATACTGAACTAGAGACTTTTTCATCTATTGTGAGGCTGAATCTCCCTCTCTTGACTGGCGTTTTGATTAGATCAAAGCAGGCTACAAGATTATCTCAGATGCAGGCCGCTCAGACTTAAAATAAGAGGTTTTAAAATCGTATTTCAAAGTCAGTAAGACAAAAATTACTGACTTTTTTTATTTTTTTAGACAAAAATTCATTCATATTGCGAATATTTAGAATAGAGGAGGAATTCTATATGAATTTCAAAGAACCACATTATGAAATCAATGAACCCTTCTTTATAGATATCGTCAACGACATTGAAAAAGTCATTTGTCAAAACCTGACACATCAAAGAGAAGACATCGTCAAACGAAGATGGCTGATTGGACAGAAAATCTCTTTAGAAGAAGTCCGTTTCTTCCGTTCGGAAATGATTCCACTTGGTGTTTTAAAAGTCATCTCTGAAAGATTACAGGCCAAATATGGTAATGAATACTCATTACGAAATCTGCAAGACGATTATCTTTTCTACAATGAACATCTGAATCTCTTCAAGCAGTATAACCTGGAAAAATACCGTCCTTTAAGCTGGTGTAAATACCAGGCAATCATGTCTATTCCTGATTATATCGACCGTCGAAGAATGGAATTTTATACCAGAGAATATCACTGGACACTAAAAGATCTCAAAAGACAAATCAAGAATTTGAGATTTCACTATCAATAGAAAAGCCCATGGCGAACCATGAGCTTAAACTTACTTTTTAAGATAACCGGTATATGAATCCGTATGAAGTAACTTATTGGCGTTATCAACTCTTTCCTGACTTGGAGCAGGAACACCTTCTAACGGATACTTGATACCTAGGATTTCATACTTGTGAATGCCTAAGGTGTGATAAGGTAAGACCTCCACGCGCTGGACATTATCTAAAGTCTTGATGAAACCATCCATTCTCGAAAGAAGTTCATCATCATCGGTAATCGTCGGAACAAGAACATGTCTGATCCAAATAGGATAACGCTTGGCATTCAGATACATGATCATCTCCAAGACATTCTTGTTGCTCTTACCAGTCAATTTCTTATGAACCTCGTCATCGATGCACTTGATATCGACCATGAAGAGATCAGTCAGTGTGAGAAGTTCATCAAACTTCTTTAAATATTCAGGATTGGTATTAAACGGAGCACCTGATGTATCAATGGTAATATTGATATTCTCAGCTTTTGCTAAACGACAGAATTCAATCAAGAAATCCATCTGCATAAGCGGTTCACCACCAGAGATAGTGATACCACCATTATCTTTCCAATACGTCTTATAACGAATCAATTTCTTCAGCGCTTCTTCTGGAGTGATGACATTCTTAGGATCAAATTCCCAGGTGTCAGGATTATGGCAGAAGAGACAACGGAAAGGACATCCAGTTAGAAATAGGACCGAGCGTACGCCCGGTCCATCAACTAAAGCAAAAGATTCTATCGATTGATAATAACCTTTTGTCATATTCGTTACATATGATCGTGGAAGGTTCTGGAGATGACGTCGAGCTGCTGTTCTCTGGTGAGGTTGATGAACTTGACGGCATAGCCGGAGACACGGATGGTGAAGTTAGCGTATTCTGGCTTCTCTGGATGATCCATAGCATCTAAGAGCATTTCCTTGCCGAAGACGTTAACATTGAGGTGATGAGCACCCTGATCGAAGTAACCATCAAGAACCTGGACAAGGTTGCTGACTCTTTCTTCTGGAGTGTGACCTAAAGCGTCTGGGTTCATGGTCTGAGTGTTGGAGATACCATCAAGGGCATCTTCGTATGGAAGCTTAGCAACAGAGTTGAGAGAAGCTAATAAACCATTGTTTTCAGCACCATAGGATGGGTTGGCACCTGGAGATAATGGAGCACCAGCTGGACGACCATCTGGTAAAGCACCAGTAGCCTTACCATAGACGACGTTGGAAGTGATGGTAAGAATGGAAGTGGTTGGTTCAGAATTTCTGTAGGTGTGATTCTTCTTGATCTTGTTTAAGAAGGTATGTAATAAGGAGACAGCGATATCATCAGCTCTGTCATCATCATTACCATAACGTGGGAAGTCACCTTCGACCTTGAAGTCCTTGGAGATACCGTTTTCGTCACGGATGACAGTAACCTTAGCATACTTGATAGCAGATAAGGAATCGACAACGTGGGAGAAGCCAGCGATACCAGTAGCGAAGGTACGTCTGACATCAGTATCGATCAAAGCCATTTCAGCGGCTTCATAGAAGTATCTATCGTGCATGTACTGGATGAGGTTCAAGACATTGACATAGATACCAGCTAACCAATCAAGCATTCTGTCATAAGCGACCATGACCTTGTCATAGTCTAAGACTTCATCAGTGATTGGAGCATAGGCTGGGCCAACCTGCTGTAAGGACTTTTCATCGACACCACCATTGATGGCGTAGAGTAAGGCCTTGGCTAAGTTAGCACGAGCGCCGAAGAACTGCATTTCCTTACCAGTCTGAGTGGCGGAAACACAGCAGCAAATGGAATAGTCATCAGTCCAGATTGGTCTCATGACATCATCGTTTTCATACTGGATGGAGGAAGTGGTGATGGAGATGTGAGCGGCATAGTCCTTGAAGTTCTTTGGAAGTCTGTCAGACCATAAAACGGTGAGGTTTGGTTCTGGAGCTGGACCCATGTTTTCAAGGGTGTGTAAGAATCTGAAGTCATTCTTGGTGACCATAGAACGGCCATCCTGACCCATACCGGCAACTTCCAAAGTAGCCCAGACTGGATCGCCAGAGAATAACTGCTGATAGGAAGGAATACGGGCAAATTTGACCATACGGAACTTCATAACGAGATGGTCGATGAGTTCCTGTGCTTCCTTTTCAGTTAAGATACCCTTCTTTAAGTCTCTTTCGATGTAGATATCTAAGAAGGTAGAGATTCTACCAACGGACATAGCAGCACCGTTCTGGGACTTGATAGCAGCAAGATAACCGAAGTATAACCACTGAGTGGCTTCCTTAGCGGTCTTGGCTGGCTTGGAGATATCGAAACCATAGCTTAAAGCCATAGTCTTGATGTCCTTTAAGGCATTGATCTGAAGAGAGATTTCCTGTCTCTTCTGGATGATGTCATCGGTCATGGTACCATTACCGCAGTTGGATAAATCTTCCATCTTTTCAGCGATAAGGTTGTCGATACCATATAAAGCGACTCTTCTGTAGTCACCAACGATACGACCACGGCCATAAGTATCTGGTAAACCGGTCAAGATTTTGTTGTGGCGGCACTTCATCATTTCTGGAGTGTAGGCCTGGAAAACAGCGTCATTATGGGTGATGACGTTTTCAGAGAAAAACTTATCGACAGAAGCATCAAGAGTATAACCGTGAGTGGTCAAAGCCTGCTTGGCCATCTTGAAACCACCCCATGGCATGAAGGCTCTCTTTAAAGGCTTATCAGTCTGAAGACCGACAATAGCTTCGAGATCCTTGTATTCTTCGGAGATGTAACCTGGCTTGTGAGAAGTGACAGTAGAGATGATAGAAGTATCCATATCGAGGACACCACCCTTTTCTCTTTCAGCCTTCTGGAGCTTCTGTAATTCAACCCAAAGGATATTGGTAGCCTTGGTTGGTTCCTCTAAGAAAGAGGAATCGCCATCGTAGGGGACATAGTTCTTCTGGATGAAGTCGCGAACATTGACGAACTTCTCCCAGTGACCACCTTTAAAACCTTCCCATGCAACTAAATCTTTTTCCATATATTTGGACTCCTTATTTAGACAACATTTTTTAAGCACTACAAGTATACCCATAATGAAAATAAATGCAATGAATTTGCTTGCCGATATACCCCAAAGTAGTAGTATAAAACGGGTGTTTTGGTAAGAAAGCGGTTACTTCATAGTTACAAAATAAAGGAAATGTATAACTCTTGTATACAAGATGAAAAACATCAAGAAAAGCCGAGACGTTTTGTTGTCTCGACTCATTCTTTTGTCTTGGATTATTTCTTGTTTTCCTGGATGACTTTATCAACTAATGTTCCTGGAACTGGTTCATAGTCTTCAAAAGCGAGATTGAAGAAACCTGTACCCTTGGTGATAGACTTCAATTCGTTAGCATATTCCTGAATTTCTGCTTCTGGAACAACAGCCACGACATCCAAAGTGCCTTCATCACCTTCATCGGTGGATAAGATCTTACCTCTTCTCTTGCTGAGATCGGATAAGACAGCACCTAAGTATTCAGAAGTGACGTTGACGACCAATCTATCAAATGGTTCTAACAAGATTGGATTACAGGCTTTATAAGCTTCGTGGAAAGCTAAGACCGCGGCGTTCTTGAAGGCCATTTCATTTGAGTCGACGGTATGCTGCTTACCATCAAGCAAGGTCGCTTTGACCTTGATGACAGGAGCACCGATCAATCCGCCGTGTTCAAGAGCTTCATAGAAGCCTTTTTCAACAGCTGGGAAGTAACCCTTATCGATATGGCCACCAAAGACCGTAGACTGGAAGCTGCTTTCTTCGGCTGGTTCAAAGGCCATGTTGACAACACCATAATAACCAGAACCGCCAGACTGCTTGATGTATCTACCTTCCGCTTCACCACGAGTGGTAATCGTTTCTTTGTAGACAACTCTTGGACGCTCTAATTCGAAATTGATCTTATTGACTTCTTTGATCTTGTCTAAGACATACTGTAAGTGAGAAGAAGATAAGGAACCGACAAGAATCTGATTGGTGATTGGATTCTTTTCAAAGAAGATTGTCGGATCTTCATACTGCATCTTTTCAATGACTGGGAATAACTTATCTGAATCATTCTTAGTGGCAGGGACAACACCTCTGACATAAGTGGCGGTTGGATATTTGACTGGCTTAACCATGACTGGTTTCTTTGGTGAAGCAAGCGTGTAGGAGAGGTGGATACCTTCACATTTGGTGATGGCACCAATATCACCAGCACCGATTTCTTCCACTGGCGTCAACTTCTCACCACAGACGCTGAACAAGGTAGAAATCTTATAAGTCTGTTTGTTGTTTGGACAATAGACTTCATCACCAAGATGAACAACACCAGCGTTGACCTTGAAGACAGAGATCAAACCCTGATAAGTGTTGTAGTAGTTCTTGAAGACACATAAGGATAACTCTTCATCATTGGCAGTCTTGATTTCGACTTCCTTATCACCATCTAAACCGATGATTGGTTTTAAATCAGTTGGAGCTGGTAAGTAGTCGATGAACATATCCATCAAGGAATGAATACCGATATTCTTGGTGGCAGAACCGACCATGATTGGATAAAGTTCACCTTTTAAGACGCCCTGTCTTAAACCATTCTTGATTTCTTCATTGGTCAAGGCTTCACCGGAGAAGAACTTTTCTAATAATTCATCACTGGTGGTAGCAACAGCTTCCGATAAACGATTGTGAAGTTCAAAGACAACCTGTCTCTTCTCTTCATAAATAACATCATCAACACATTCGGTACCATTGAACTTTCTTGCCTTCATCTCTGGAATGTTGATGTAACCATCAAAACCTTCTTCCTTACCGATAGGATAAGAGAATGGAACACAGTTCTTGGATAACTTTTCCTGGATTTCCGCCTGTAAAGCTGGGAAGTCGATGTTTTCCTTATCCATCTTGTTGACATAGATGAATATCGGGACACCGCGCTTACGTAACATATTGAAGTTCTTGATGGTACCAATCTGGACACCCTTAGTTGCATCAATAACTAAAACAGAACCTTTGATCAATCTGGTAATACCTAATAGTTCATAGACGAAATCGTCATTACCGGGGACATCAAGAAGGTTTAACTTGTAACCTTTAAAATCAAGAGGAACGATAGCAGTAGATAAAGAAGTGAGTCTCTTTTTCTCATCATCGAGATAATCAGAAATGGTGTTCTTGTTCTCAACGGTACCTTTCTTATCGATAAGACCGCCGACGAAAGCAATGGATTCCACCAATGTCGTCTTACCGCATCCCTGATGACCTACAACGGCAATGTTTCGAATCTTTTCTGGAGAGTAAATCATAAGATAGTTCCTTTCGATATGTAATCGCTTACATTTGTAATTAAGAATAGGATAACACTTTCAGCAAGATTCGTTAAGGAAAAATATAATAAATTTTATATTTTATATAAAAAATAGAGGCTGTTAACCTCTATATAATATCATCGACGATTAAGGTATGATCTTGTTCCACATGGAACTTCACTTCCTTGTCAAGATAGGCAAATCCATAAACTCTATTTTCATCATGATGGAAGCCAGGTCGCGGATCTTGCGATAAAACTTCTATTAACGAATTTATTTTATCAGAAGGAATTTTTTCTTTGATATCTTCAGGAATAACCACCTTTAATAATGGTTTATTTCGTGTATAGGCTGTATAGCCTTCTTTGGCATCCACAATGGCATCGGAAAAAGGAATATAGGGTTTGATATCATAAATAGGAGTGCCATCCATCAAATCCACACCACTGACAAGGATGATAGGGCTTTCTTTTCCTTCGGTGATGATTTTCTCTATTTTCACGGCCGAGATCCCTAAAGGATTTGGTCTGTTTGGACTGCGAGAAGCAAAAACACCAACCCTAGTATTACCGCCAAGCTTCGGTGGACGGATCGTTGGGGAGAACTCTTTCTTGCTATCAAAATCAGAAAATCCCCAAATCAACCAAAGATGAGAAAAATCCTCTAATCCACGAAGAATCCCTTCTTTTTGATATTCTTCTTCAAAAATAATGGTTCCTGTTAAAGAGGAGACGACATCTCCTTGTCTAGGAATACCAAACTTTGTTGGAAAGTCCGTGTGAATATAAGCGATGGGTTTGATCACTAAGGATGTAAAATCTTTCTTTTCCATAAAATTAATTATAAATGATTTAGTTGTTAATTTCGAAATGTTATGATTAAATCATAACATCAACAGGAAATGTATGGCTACCTTAATTAAAGCAAATAATATTGTAAAGAAATTCGTTACCG
>CACXYG010000002.1:26879-29852 GCA_902771745.1 uncultured Erysipelotrichaceae bacterium
TGCCGTTGATGGCATGTCCTTTGAAATTGAAAAAGGCGAACTGACCGTCATTGTCGGCCCTTCTGGTGCTGGCAAAACCACCTTACTAAATCTTTTGGGTGGTATGGATAATCTTTCCGATGGCAATTTATTTGTCGATGATGTAGATATCTCCAAATTCAATAAAAGAGAACTGACGGATTATCGTCGAAATGAAGTCGGTTTTGTCTTCCAGTTCTATAATCTGATGCCAAATCTGACGGCTTTAGAGAATGTAGAACTATCCACTGAGTTAAAAAGAGATTCTCTTGATCCATTAGAAGTCTTAACTTCCGTCGGTTTAAAAGAGCGTGTCGATAATTTCCCATCTCAGTTATCCGGTGGTGAACAACAACGTGTCTCGATTGCTCGTGCGATTGCCAAGAATCCCAAACTCATCTTATGTGATGAACCAACTGGTGCTTTAGACTATGTCACTGGTAAAGAAGTCTTATCCTTACTTGCCAAGGCTGCTCATGAAGAACATAAGACGGTCATCATCGTCACTCACAACCTGGCTTTAACACAGATGAGTGACCATTTGATCCGTGTAAAGAACGGTAAGATTTACGAAGATGTCAGAAATCCTCATCCCAAAGATATCAAGGATATTGAGTGGTAATGAAATCTTTTACTAAGACGATTCTCAGAATGTTCAAGGAAAACAAAGGAAGATTCATTGCTAACTTCCTGATTGTTTTTCTTTCGGTTGCCATCACCGCTGGCTTTGCTTTTCTAGTGCCGCTATATGAACATAGTTATCTAGAAAACTATCAAAACAACCACACGGCTGACATCATCTTAAAAGATAAAACCACCAACGGCTTTTCTAGGTATGATATCGAAAAAGTCAAAGAAGATGATAACGTCTATGACGCGACGACTTTCATGTGTGCGGATTGTGAATACGAAGATTCCGAACGGGGAACACAGATTTATCGTTTCTACATCATGGACTTAAAATCTAAACTGAATGAATTAAAGTTGGAAAGTGGTAAATTCCCTGATAAAGAATATGATTTATCAAAAGAAGTTGATGTTGTTACCGAAGTCGGCAACGCCAATCTGAACTCTTATGATATCGGCGATAAAATCGTCGTTGACGATAGTCTTCTTCGATTCATACAACAAGATACCATGACATTAAATGTTGTCGGTGTGGTCAACAATCCTTTATATAACTGTGTTCAGAAAGAAAATGCTACCGTCTTAGATAAAAAGACTGGTGAAGTGAAAGAAGACACCTATATCAACGCTATCATCTATCTGGATCGTGAGCTTTTTCCAGAGACCATGGATTATTATGGAACACCCTATCCCGTAGAAAACTTCTTGTTACAGACAGATATGTATATCTCCTACAAAGAAAAATCATCCTATTTCTCTTCCGCTTATGAAAATGAGATGAACCAGAAAAAAGCAGAACTGTTAGAAACCTTTGGTGGAGAAGATAAAATCGCCGTTCTGACTTTAGAAGAGAACATCTCTTATTCCCTATTCAAGAACTACAATTCCAAAGTTCGTTCCTTATCTTTCATCTTCCCATTCTTCTTCATCTTGGTCTGTGCTTTGGTCAATCTGATCACCATCACCAGACTCATCAAAGAAGAAAGACCAATGATTGCTACTTATGTCTCTCTTGGTGTCAGCAAAGGTAAAATCGTTTTAAAATACTTCCTTTTCACTTTGATATCCACACTCTTTGGATCCGTTCTAGGTATGGCCTTAGGTAGTCCAATACTTCCTGGTGTTGTTCTTCCTGCCTATGGTGCTGTGTTCCAGATGCATCCTTTAGATTTCAAGATTCAAAGCCCATATGCCTATATTGTTGCAGTGTTAGTTGTCTTAACAGCCTTGATAGTCACCATACTCAGCAGCACCTCCTATCTAAAAGAGACCCCAGCTGCCCTGATGAAAGAGAAATCACCCAAACCAGGTAAGAAGATTTTCTTACAAAGAATCACGTTCTTATGGAAAAGATTACCTTTCCGTTTCAAATCCTCATTCAGAAATATCTTCCGTCAGAAGAAGAATCTTATTCTTACTTCCTTATCCATCATCGGTTCTACTTTATTAGTCTTGATCGGCTTTTCTCTATTTGATGTCTCCTTTGCCTTACAAGAGGATGTCTTGTTTGGTAATGTTGCTTCCTCGATGGGTGTCATATCCTTAGTCATCATTCTTTTTGCGATTGCGATGGCCATTGTCGTTATCTACTCTCTTGCCAACATGAATATCGCTGATCGTCAAAGAGAACTAGCCACATTAAAAGTCCTTGGTTACCACGATAGAGAATGCTCCTTCTACACCTTTAGAGAAATCATGTTCATCTCTCTTTTAGCGGTCATCATCGGTATTCCTGTCTCTACGCTGATCATCACTTTTGTCTTGCAGTATCTAGACTTTGGCACTATTGGTGATGTCAAATGGTATTCCTATCTAGGTACCTTCCTCATCATCACCTTCACCACTCTCTTTGTCAATTTGCTTCTCTTCCCAAAGATCAAAGCCGTAAATATGAATGATTCTTTAAAAATCATCGATTAAACCATATAATTTTCTTTTTTTAGAACCATTTTTGATTTATCATAAAAATAAGCAAAAAGAACAGGAGGAAGTAATATGGCAGAAAAAACAGGCGGAACTTACATTGTCCAGAAACGTAAATCCGATGGAAAATGGGAAGTCAAAGTCACTGGTGGTGAAAAAGCCATCAAATTATTCGATACGAAAGCTGAAGCCGTTGCCTTTACCAATGAAAGAGCAGAAAGAAACGATCGTGGTGTTGTCACCCGCGCTTCTAAAGGCGCTCGTTCTGGTAAATTCATCAAGTAATCAACCGGAGGCCACATGATATGTACCTCTCTAGTTAGACACTAGGGAGGTATTTTTAATGAAGTACACAAAGAAGCAGAAGTTGGAATGGATCCATCAATACTTGAGTGGCATGCCACT
>CACXYG010000003.1 GCA_902771745.1 uncultured Erysipelotrichaceae bacterium
CGGTACAGACAATACCGATTCTTGGTTTTCTCATATGCTACTTGCTCCATTCATGATTGACAATCTTATAGGTGGCAGAGAAATCTTCCTTTTCCAAGCCTTTTTCCATCGCCTGTTCATAGACGATTACCACTCTTCTTAAGGATGGGACTTCCTTACCCATATCGTCAGCAACCTCTTTGGCAAAGTGAACATCCTTGTTCATGTTCGCCACAGAGAAAGCAGTTGGGTATTCACCAGCGATGATATTCTTGGCTTTGCCATCTAAATAGAAGTTCTGTGCACCACCATAAGAGAAGGCAGTGACGACCTGATTGAGATCAAGACCACAGGACTTGGCTAAACCTAAGATTTCATTAACACCATTTTGGATTTCACCAACCAAAGCGTTATGCAAAATCTTCATCAAATTACCAGCACCATGGTCACCCATATAGATGATATTCTTACCCATGCATTGTAAGATTTCTTCCACCTTGTGATAGACTTCTTCCTTACCGCCGACATAGATACCAAGTTCGCCTTTGACGGCAGCTGGTTGACTCTTGACGACGGGACAATCTAATAAATCAACACCCATCGCTTCTAACTTCTTGGCGACCGTTCTGTTGGTGTCTGGAGAAATGGTCGACATATCAATACAGATCTGACCTGGCTTGAGGTATTTGCTTAACTCCTCATATAAAGCCAGCATATGTTCATTCTTGGGAACCATAGAGATGATGACGTCTCTATCCTTGATGGCTTCTTCATAAGAGGAAGCAAATGGAAATGGGGTTTCTTTTTTGACGATATCATAACCGATAAGGTCATACTTCTTAGCAATATTGGTAGCCATTGGCATACCCATAATGCCAAGGCCGATAAACGCGACTTTCATGATTAATTACCTTTGGTATGATCCCAAGCATCACAGAAGACACCAAGACCATAGTTGGTGAATGGATGCTTAAAGGATTCTTCATAAACGGATAAACCAGCCGTGACAATATCACAACCAAGTTCGGCCATATCCGCAATCTGCTTACCGTTTCTGACCGCGGCAGCGATGATTTCCGTTTCATAGCCTTTCTCTTTATAGATATTGACCAACTGAGCCATGTAGGCATAAGTGTCTTCACCAGAATTTTCCTTCCAACCTAAGAATGGTGAGACAAACTTAGCATGGATTCTACCAGCCTGGATAGCCTGAGATGGGGAGAAGACCAAGGTGACATTGGTTCTGACACCCTGTTCTTCTAATAACTTAGCGGCTTTGACACCTTCTAAATTGCAAGGAATCTTGATGACAAAGTTCTCGCATAAAGCAGAGATCTTCTTTGCCTGTTGAATGATTTCTTCCGCAGTTTCTAAATGTGGATTGATTTCCACAGAGACTGGGAACTTATCCATACCTTCTAGATGATTATCTTTAATCCAATTGGCGATATCCGTAATCGCAACCATGAATTCCTTGCCGGAGTTCATGATGTGCTTTGGATTGGTGGTCACACCATCAATGCCATAGCACTTATAAGCCTTATCAATTTCATCTAACTTAGCAGAATCCAAGAAAAATCTCATAATTCATTATTCTCCTTTCTTAATGGATAGTGTCTCAAACAGTGGAGCAAAAGCAGAGCTCTTACGATAGAAAGCAATCGGCATTCCTAATGGAGCATCTACTTTGATTTTTCCACCCTGGTATTCCTTACCAGTGAAGAACTGCACCCAGTCCTCCTTTGGCAAATAGACTTCATGTTCTCTTTCTTTTTCTCTTAACACTGGAGAAACAAGAACATCTCGACCAAAGAGGTATTCTCTTTGGTTGACATAAGCTTCTTCTTCCGCAAAGTGGAAGAATAAAGGTCTCATACAAGGAAGATTATCTTCATAATACTGACGCAAGACTTCCTTACGATATGGTTTCAACTGATAGAAGAGCTGAGAATTTCTTGCAAACTCTTCTTTCACTTCTTCATGATCGAACTGAACATTATCTTTTGGTCTATTACCCTCATGTGTTCTAAACACAGGGCTGAAGACATTCATCTCCGACCATCGATTCATCAGTTCACTACCTCTTGTCATCATCATGACCGTGGTATAACCTCCGATATCCGAATGGACAACACCACAACCAGAGCAGGCAAGTGACAATGAAGCAGGAATAACGGATCCAAGACCATATTCATCCGAATAGTCGACATGCTGGTCACCATTCCACATGGAGTTGGTGAAATGTAAGGTATGACCATAAGCAGCTCTGTTGAAGAAGAAGATTTCATCTTCCTTATGGCATTCCATGACAGCATCATGACAGCACTTTGCCCACAAGGTAGGCCAACGGTTATGTAACTTCTTAGGATCGCCACCATAACAGACACAATCGGTTGGTAAATATTCGCCAAAGTCAGCCATCCAACCCGACAAGCCATAGCCGATCATATTCTCTTTGATGATATTCTTATACCATTCATAGGCAGTGGGGTTGGTAAGATCAACAACACCGGCATCAAAGGTGGTGGATTTGATGTGGTAGACTTCACCATTTTTTCTTCTGACAAGGAAACTGTTTTCCTTGGCATAGTTATATTGTGGACTACCTTCTTTGACAAAGGTATTGATATAACCAAGGAATCTAACACCATCCTTGTTCAGCTCTTGAATAAACTCTTTTAAACCGTGATACAGCTCTTCATCCGCCTGCCAGTTCCAATAGACCTGATAACCGAAACTAGTAACCACATGACCGCACCAGTCCTGAGCCCATAAGGCAGCGACTTTTACGCCATCCTTTTTGGCTTGCTCATACTTTTCTCTTAAGACATCAATACCACCTTGTATGGCAAGAATAGCACCATCATTGACCCAATCCGGAACTTCTGGAGAAATGCCGACCAAACGGCATAAGGAAGCAGATAATTCTCTGGTGTTATTTGCCGTTAGCAAGGTGATGGACTGAGGGAACTGACGGAAGGCAATGATGACTTCATCTTCATGGAAGGAAATCTTTCCATAACTATCTTCATGGCAATAGAAGGCGTAATGTTTAGAAGAGATGAAGCTTGGAACAGAACAATAAGTCTGATGATTCTTGTATTTAGATACTCTATCGGGTTCGGGTTTGCCTTTGAATTTCCAGCGGAGTAACTTTTTAGCGATTTTTAATAAAGCTTGGTGTTCGCTGACCCAGATAGGAACATTCTTACCTTTCAAGTTCAGGGTTGTATATTGTTCACCACAACCATAGATTTTTTCATCCTGGAAGGTTTTAAAGCGAATGGCAAAATAGTCATAACCATAATCGACATGGAAGTGGAACTTCAAATTTTCACCTTCTTCGACGATGATTTCAGCAAAGACTTTGCCATCGCTGAAGATATAGCGATTGTTCTCCACATGATTAAATGTCAGATGATGTCTTTCAATCTGCACATTCTTAGTCTTGAAAGAACCTCTTTTCATCTTATAGGTACTATGTTCCTTGGCCACCGTCAAATAACACTGGCCATCACTCAACTGTCCTAAGAAGTAATCCCTCAGCTCTTGTTTGTCCATACCAACTCCTTTAATAATTAAGCGCCTTAATTATTGATATGTTACCCCTTTCTTATGCAACTTTCAATCAATAGTGGATATATTTTTAACAAATTGAGACTTTTGCGAAGAAATATCAACAATATTTAATTAAGCCCTTTAATTATTTGATTGATTGAATTATACTAATCTCAGTTTTATGGTCGATAATACATAAGGAGAGAGCTTTTTATGGAAGAAAACAAAGAAGTTTCTGCCTCCCTCGAGGCAGAGAAGCAAGTTTCCAAGACCAGTGGTTTAAAACCAAAAGATTACTTCGGTTACGCCCTTGGTGACTTTGCCGGTTGTATGGCCTTTGCCAGTGTCACGACTCTTCTGCAGCGTTACTACACTGACGTCTTTGGTCTATCCCCTCTGTTCATCTTGATCATGTTCATGGTCGCCAGAGTCTGGGATGCCATCAATGACCCAATGATGGGTCGTATCGTCGATAAGAAGAAACCTGGTAAACAAGGTAGATATCGTATCTGGATGAAGATCGCCGCTATTCCATTAGCGGTGGCTACCATTCTCTTATTCTTACCTTGGCCAGGTTTGATCAGTAACATGGGTAAGATCGGTATCATGGTCTATGCGACCATCACCTACATCTTCTTCGGTATGGTCTACACGATGCATCAGATTCCTTATGGTTCTCTTGCTAGTGTCGTCACCACCGATGATAAGGAAAGAAATGGTCTTTCCGTCTATCGTTCTATCGGTGCCGCTTTAGGTAATATCCCGATTCTTCTCATCACCATGCTTTGGACGGTGAAGAAGGATGTCGATGGTGCAACAGTCGAAATGGTCGACTACACCAGAACCATCATCGGTATTGCTATAGTTGCTGTCTTAGTCGGTGTCTTATTATTCTTCGGCTATAAGCTGAACAAGGAGAGAGTCGTTGCGAAAGCAACGGAAAACAAGGAAAAAGCGAAATTATCTGTTATTCTTTCTAATTTATTGAAGAACAGATCCTTTGTTGCGATTTCTTTAGTCGGTATGCTCCTTCTTGCCGGTCAGATGTTCACTCAGTCCTTCTATACCTATTTATTCTCTTATAAGTTCGAAAAAGGTTGGATGAACTTAGTCTCAATGGCTATGACCTACTTACCAATGGTCATCTTGATGCCATTCATGGGTAAGTTGATCCGTAAGTTCGGTAAAAAAGAAATCTGCGCCTTTGGCGCTTTCTTGGCCGCCGCTGCTAACCTCGCACTATTTGCCATGAGAGGTGTTACTAACCTCGACTTGTTATCCTTCATCTTCTTAGCCTTCTGCTTCATCTCCGGCTTTGGTCTTTCTATCATCACTCTTGAAATCTGGGCTGTTGCCACTGATGCTATTGATGATGTTGAAGTCAAGACTGGTATGAGAAATGACGGCTCTGCCTACTCCATCTTCATGTTCTTCAGAAAGTTAGGTCAGGTCTTAGCTGCTATTGTTGTCAACGTCGCTCTTCTTTCCATCCACTACCTAACCGAGGATGGTGCCATCAACAAGGTCGCCATCACTGAAAATGTCGGTATGTTCTATGATCTTGCCACAATCATTCCTGCTGTCATCTTTGGTGCGATGGGCTTAATCATGCTTCTCTTATATGGTTTGAATAAGAAGAAGACAGATGAACTCCAGGTCGCCAAGAAAGAAATGCTCGCCAAACAGATTGAAAATGATGAAATCGCCGTTGGCGAAGAAGCTACTACAGATAATTAATTGACCCTTCCAAATATATCAACAAGAGATTCCTTCACCCGGGAATCTCTTTTTTAATGAAAACATCGATAAACACAAGTGTTTTACTGGTTTTGTGTTTGTGCTGTCAGCACTTTGTGATAAAAAGTCCATTGAAAAATTGGCAAGACTCGTTTTCGTAAACCATAAAACAACAATTAATCTTATTGCTTTTATTTACAATTTTCATTATTCTAAAACGATATACCCACCAGGGAGAAAAGGCATGTTCAAGTTACTCCGTTACATGAAAAGTCGCTGGTATTTTGCCCTACTTGCCCCACTATGCATGATCGGTGAAGTCAGTATGGATTTCCTTCTTGTCACCTACATGGAGAAAATCGTCGACTTCGGCATCAACAGTGACCCTATCAATGTCGATAACATCATTCATTATGGTCTTATTATGATGGCCATTGTTTTTGCTGGTGTCATCCTTGGTGTTTTAGGAGGTGTGTTCACCTCCCTTGTCGCTCATGACTTTGCCAACAACTTACGTAAGGATTTATATAAAAAAATCATGACTCTTTCCTATCATCAGGCAGATAGTTTCTCTACATCTACATTAATCACCCGAGTCACCAATGATGTCACTCAGGTAAGATTCATGATTGCTATGTCCTTAAGAAGTCTCGTTAGAGCCTTAAGTTTCTTTGTTCTAGGTATCTTCTTCACCCTTCAGATCAGTTCTAACTTCGGCATTCTTTTAACCATCATGCTGCCATTAGAAATAGCCTTTTTATCAATCTTCATAATAATCATCTTCCCAGTCTATAAAGTCATTCAGAAAAAACTAGATAGACTCAATCTCGTCATGCACGAGAATGTCTCTGGTGCAAGAGTCATCAAAGCCTTCAACCAAGAAGATTACGAAAATAATAGATTCCAAAAGTCGAATGACGAATATACCCAGACCACATTGAAAGTCGCTCGTATCAGCGCCTTATTAACACCGGTCTTAAACATCATCATCTTTGCCACCCAAATATTGATTTACTATATCGGTGGCACTTCGATTTTAGATTTCTTTAGCCTGGGATCTCAATTTGAAGGTGACATGATCAAAATTGGTGAAATCTCTCAAGCAGTCACCTATATCAACATGATTTCCATGGCGATTATGATCTTTGGTACAACCTTCTTGAATTTCGCTAGAGCATTTGCTTCAAGTTCTCGTATCAATGAAGTATTAGATTGTAAGTCGGAAATCAAAGATGGAGATAAAAACTTAGAAGATACGGTAGAACATGGAACCATTCGTTTTGAAGATGTTTCCTTTCAGTATCCCGGTGCAAAAGAACCAGTATTCTCTCATATCAGCTTTGAAGTCAAACAAGGAGAGACAATTGCTATAGTCGGTGCCACCGGTTGTGGTAAATCCTCTTTGGTAAATCTTCTTCCTCGCTTTTATGATGTCACCAGCGGTAGTGTTTTTGTCGATGGCTACAACATCAAAGATTATAAATTAAATGATTTGAGAGATAAGATTTCTCTATGTCTACAAAAGTCCGAATTATTCAAAGGAACCATCAGAGAAAATGTTCTCTGGGGTAAACCAGAAGCGAGTAATGATGAAGTAAAAACCGCACTAGATATCGCGCAGGCCAGCGAGTTTGTCTTCCAAAAAGAAGCGGGTATGGATGAATGGGTAGAAGAAAAAGGCACCTCTCTTTCTGGTGGTCAAAAGCAACGTCTATCCATCGCTAGAGCCATCATCAAGAAACCAGAGATCATCATCTTTGATGATTCCACTTCCGCATTGGATTTGTTGACGGAAGCCAGATTACACACCAGTTTAAAAGAATACTTACCTGATACCACAAAGATCATCGTTGCTCAAAGAATCGCTACTGCCAAGAACGCAACCCGTATCATGGTCTTAGACCAAGGTCATATCGTCGCTTTTGATAAACATGAAAACTTATTAAAAGATTGTTCGGTCTATCTTGATATCTACAATTCCCAGTTGAAAGATGAGGATAAGTTCTATGAGTGAGGAAAGAAAGAATACCACCCAGCAGAACACCCCGCTTTCCTTACCGGGAAGAAGAGGTGGTGGACGCTTGATGAGACAAACAGAAAAGCCGAAAGACGCAAAGAAATCTTTTGCTCGACTTTTCCGTTATATCTCTTCCTTTAAACTGCTCTTCTTCACTTTGATCATGGTTGTCATCCTATATACACTTGCCAATGTCTCAACCAACGTTGCCGTAAAAAATGTCGTTTCTTCTTTAGGTACCTTTATCAGTGATACCAACAGTTTCAAAGAAGGTTTAGAACCAAACAAAGAAGATTTCATCCTCTGGTTATCTATCCTTGCTGGATTGCGATTGATCTATTGTGTCTTGCAATACTTGTCTTCACTCTTAGGTGCTTACTTATCTGCTAAGACTGTCAAAAAGATGAGAAACGATCTCTTTGAGAAGATTGTTCATCTTCCGATCTCCTATACTGATTCCCATCGTCATGGTGACCTGATGAGTCGTATGACCAATGATGTTGATAATATCTCCAATACCATCTCATCTTCTATCACTTCCCTAATCAGCGGTATTCTCACCCTGATTGGTTGTCTTGCTATCATGCTCTTCTACTCACCATTACTCACCCTGATATCTATTCTCATCCTAGGAATCACCTTAGTCGTCTCCTACCTGATATCCAAATACATCAAACCACTGTTCAAGAAACAACAAGCCGTCTTAGGTGTTCTAAACTCCGAAACAGAAGAGATGATCACTGGTTATAGAACCGTCATGGCCTATAACCATCAAGAAGCGACCATGAAGAGTTTTAATCAAACCAGTGATGAATTGACTGCTGTTGCTATAAAAGCTCAGATTATCGCCGGTTCTATGGGACCGATCATGAACTTCATCTCCAATCTAGGCTACTTCTTGGTCTGTCTCTTTGGTGCTTTATGTGTCTATCAGAATATCGGTGGTGGTATGGCAGGTCCACTAGATGCTGCGATTGTCATCATGTTCTTAACGACAACCAAGCAGTTCAGTAGACCGATCAATGAAATCGCTCAGCTCTACGCCTCTATTCTTACCGCTTTAGCTGGTGCAGAACGTGTTTTTGCTATCTTAGACGAAAAGAGTGAAGACTTCTCTAGCAAAGAAGAATTCAACGCTGATCAAATTCAAGGTGATATCGACTTTGAACACATCAAATTCGGTTATGAGAAAGATCGACCAGTCTTAAAAGACTTCCATGTCGATATCCACTCAGGTCATAAAATCGCCTTAGTCGGTTCTACCGGCTCTGGTAAGACGACCATCGTCAACCTCCTTCTTCGTTATTACGATATTGATGGTGGAAGAATTCTTATCGACGGTCATGATATCTTTAATATCAGCAAAAAAGATTTACGTAGTTCTATTTCCATCGTTTTACAAGACCCAGTGTTATTCTCTGATACCATTGAAAACAACGTTCGCTATGCTAGGAAAGATGCCAGTGATGAAGAAGTAGATAAAGCGCTGAGTCTAGCAAACTGTACCGGATTTATAAACCGTCTCCCAGACGGGAAAAAGACGCTTTTAAGCGAGGGGGCTGAAAACATCTCTCAGGGTCAAAGACAATTGATCACCATCGCCAGAGCTATTCTCGCTGATCCGAAGATTTTAATTCTTGATGAAGCGACATCTAGCGTTGATACGAGAACCGAAAAACATATCCAGGACGCCCTTGTCGAGCTGATGAAAAATAGAACCAGCATCATCATCGCCCACCGTCTATCTACCATTGAGGATGCCGATTTGATCATCGTCTTAGACCAAGGAACGATTGTAGAGATGGGCAACCATCAAGAACTATTAGAAAAGAAAGGTGTTTATCACTCTTTGTATCAAACGCAATTTAAAGGGTTGAAGACATAAGGTTTTCAACCCTTTTATTGTCAAACCATGGATAATAAAAGGCTTTCTTTCATTTTGCTGACCTATTGGGTCGACATTAGTTATATAATGATTCCGTTCAAGAGATTTTAATATGCAGAATATTATTAAAAAGCGTTCTAACGCTCAAGATATCGTCAAAGGCTTCCTCATGATTTCGGTTGTCTTTTTCCACTCTCATTTTTTTACAGCCGAGAATCCAAATACCTTAATAGATTCCTTTAATCTACTTTATTGTTTCTTCCCCTATTTAATGGTTGTGTTCTTCTTCTATTGTGGTTACAACTACAGACCGGGAAAAAGAACACCAAAAGAGAATATCATTCGTCGAAGTAAACAATTGTTGATTCCTTTATTAATTCTTTATACCGTTGGTAACTTATTACAAGCTATCATCGTCCTTGCTAGTGGTGTATCCACCATGGAAGGTGTCACCAACGCTCTTCTATATAACCTGATGTCAGAACCTCTTGCTCATATCATCGGCTTTCCTGCCAATGGTGTGATCAATATCCATATGTTGATGACCGGTGGTATTGGCTGGTATCTATACGCTTTATGGATTACCTCTGTCATCTTCTATCTCATCGTCGATAAAGTCATTAAGAAACCAGCTACTTTAATCAGTGTCATCCTTCTATTATTGGTTATAGCCTTCTGTATGGCTCAGTTCATCGGACCTTATCTACCCTATGCTGTCAACTCTTATCCATTGATTCTAGCAATCATGCTTCTGGCAAGTTATCTTAAGCAGCATAACTTCTTGGAATTAAAAGATAACAGCAAGAGAACCATCGCCTTCAGAATCATCAACAGCGTGATTGGTGAAGCTATCATCGTTGCTGTCTCTCTTATTTGTTACTATCAGTTCAACGCCACCCTTGTCGGTGTCTTAGCTGGTGGACAATACAGCGATGTCATCAAAGGATTTGATGTCTTCATCGCCTTTATCTTCTGTATTCTTGGCACCTATGCAATCCATTCTCTAGCCTTAATCATCAACAAAATTCCTGTTGTCTCTTATGTCTTAGGCTGGTTTGGCAAGAGAACTGGTGCGCTTTATATCTCTCATACGCTTCTTCTCAGTTTTATTCATATCATCATCTTTGGTAGCAATACCTTCTGGGGAGAAGGGCAAAACTTCCTCTATCTATTTATCACTTTAGCCATCTTTGCGATTATCGCTATGACAGTAGATGCTATCAAAAATAGAATCAAAAAGCCCAAAGCAGAAGAAGTGAAAAACGAAGCAAACCAAATCTCAAATTAACAAAAAATCCCATTGCAAAAGGCAAGGGGATTTTTAACATTTCTTTTAATTCTAGAACAAGTTGTCTTATCTGGCAGCTGTTCTTTCAAAGTTCTCATCGTTCTTGCGGATGAAGATGAAATTACATTCATCATCCCCATAACATAAGGTTTTGGTTCTCTGGAAATCGATCTTATGTAACTGACCATAGTTGATGACATCGCACTGACAGAAGAGAGGACCGAGTTTGGTGAGATTTCTCTTCTTGAAGATCTTGGCATAGATACATTCATTGGTTTCAAAACGGAACTCATCTTTTGGTGTGTCTTTATGCCAGGTATAACGCCAGCCGATACCGCTCTTCTTTTTAAAGCCGATAGGAACAATCTTTTTGATCAGAGACCAGAACCAACCTTTTTTCGATAATTTCTGGAATTTTTCTTTGTAAGGCTGAACAAATTTGTGCATCTCGCTACCCACAGTCGTGAAGGCTTCTTCTTCGCTCATACCATGTTTTTGAAGAACTTCATAGATGGCTAACAGACAGAGAATATTGCACATGTGTTCATAGTTACCTTTGTCACAATACTCTTGTTCTTCTTTGACCAGTTCATCTACGCGAATAAGGACTTCTTCCTGAACATTATTGTCTAATGTATTGAAATAGGTAATCATTCTGCTTTTTGGCATCATTTTCTTTGCGACATAGTTCATATAAAACGTTATCTCCCTAAATTAGATGGTTAAATTGTACTACGTTTACATTTGTTACAGTTATAGATAACTAACTATTTTTGAATTTTTTTGCAATGTCATCATTGAATTCCGTAATGGTTGAAAGAAGGTTACAAAATTAAAATTTAGGCACATGAAAGCGCTATTAGCCCTTTAAACACATTCAAATTGTTTATTTAGGGCAGAAAGGAAAAACATGAAAAAGCTATTTCAGAACAAGGGAATCGGCTTCTATCTTGAAGCTGTTCTCGCACTACTTTCCATCGTTACAGCCATCATCTATGCTGTCAGCTATGGTAATTTCGTCAATCAGGCCACCAATAATAAGCCTTGCATCTCGTGGGTAGGCTTCGTCTTCTTATTCGCCTGGATCGTTCTTGCCGTCGTCTTGAAGTTTACCAAGTTTGGTAAATACACTCCCTATCTGGATATCGTCTTTATCGAATTGGCTCTCTTCTTCTATGTCTATCGCATCTACTACTATGTTTCCGTTATGGCTGCTGGTATTGATGCCTCCTTCAACTTCACCTTCTTCTTCATCACCATCTTATTTGTTATCTTAGCCGCTATCGCTATCGCTAACTGCTTCCTTCCACAGGAAAAAGCCTCCAAGGAGAATGACTAATTAGAACATAATGCGTTTTCGTCACCGAAAACACATCATGCAGCATAGCTGCAGTATTTAGTTTGCTCCAGGAAGGTTGAGAACATTGATTCATGAATATACCTGGAGACGCTTAGGCACTGTTACGCCCATACACCTCATCAGTCTCTGCCACAGACGGCAACTCTATTGTAAGTCGCCGCATATCCCATGGGATATGCCTATGGCAGTAACCAAGGAATCATCCTGGTATTAATCATATGAAAAGTAAATTCCTAGTGAACACAAAATGACGATGATCTTAAAACCATCGCCAATTTTATCAATGGAAATCGAGAAAGCTATCTTCGCTTCAAAAAAATGAATTCATCTCATTTTGATGTGACGACAGGTATCATCAACTGTTGGATGAAAAACTATCCGGAAGAATCGAGAATCGCTTTAATTCCTCAACCATTCAGGAAAAAATACAATCGATCATTCAAAACATTCAAAAGGCATTAAACCTCTTCAGTTCTTCCAATTAATATATAAAAGAATCATCAGTCTTGTTGGTTTTGTCTTTCACTCGTCAACCAAGAAATTACATCTTGCGTTCGATAACCTGCGTACTCAGTAGATAAGTGATTATCAATTAAATAGAAACATGTTCCTGGAAGAAGAGAATTAAAGATATCACCTAAGATAGGGACCTGAATTTTTTGACTGATCATAACACCAAGTTTTTGAATCTCATTACTATCCGATTCGACAGTTAAGGATCGGATATTTTTTGGTGCATAGGTAAAATAACAATCCACACCCATAATTCCTAACTCCAAATAGATAGCATTCAGAGAATCAAACATCACTTGGGTAAAGACAGTGGTAGTATATGGTGTTTCTGGTTGAGAGATTCTTTCATCTGCATCATTGTTTGGACGATAGAGAATCAAATCACCATTGATGTTATATATTTCATCATCATAATAGACATTATCATCATCGTAATGATACGCGTTATAGGAATAATCTTTGGTCGGTAAAAGATTTCTTTCTCCCTGAAAACTTCTGAATGAATTAAAGAAATCGTCATATTTAGAAATATCGATATATTGAAGACAATTAAAGTTTCCCTCAAAGAAGTAGAAGAGATTCTTTTCAAACTGAGTATCACTTCCAAACTGACAATCCAGACACCAATAATCAAACTCAGGAGAATTGATGAAGATATCCCCTGACTTGAGATAATGCTTGATGACTTCAATCTGCGGTTTGATATTCACATAGGCAAATACACCCATGTTGACGACCTTATAATCTGGATAAGCTGCTTCCATCAAAGTAGAGTCATATCCATAACGAGTCGAAGAACCAGAAAAAAGAATGATTTTCTTTTCGTCTTTCACCATATCTAGATAATCGATCTTATTGGTAAACGTATCATAGTATGTTCCACTGCCGACGGGTTTTCTGATGGCGTTGATATGGACTGTCTTTATATTAGAACCAGTAAAGGAAGTATCAAAGATATTCTCAAGATTATCGACAAAAGTGATCTCTTCTAAAGAAGAATTCAAAAACGCATTCGGTTTAATAAAACCGATATTCTTTGATAAATGAATCTTCTTGACACTCTTATTTTCAAACGATTGATAACCGATAGAAACAACGGGTTGTCCTTCATAAGTAGCGGGAATTACAACCTCTGTGTCATTTCCTACATAACTGGTGATCTCATACCCTTTATGTTTCAGACTAAAAGTGAAATCCGAACTTGGACTCTCTTCAAGATACACAGGATAAAGGTCAGTGGTGTCATAAGGAACTTTGGAACCGAAGTACACATTCTCACCACTACCATCCGCTTTGGTATTCCAGCAATCGAACTGATAACCTGTCTTTTCTTTTAGATATTCATAACCATTTAACGCGTTGGTACGAAGGTGTTCACCCTTATAAGAAACCGCGATACTCTCTTCGCTTGTAGAGATAAATGAACTTGTACCAGCATGATAATTCAAGTCGATTTCTGTTAACGGTCTTCCACTGCTGACAATAGATGATTCTTCGATAGTAGAACTGTTGTTAATAGAAGAGGATGGATGAGAAGAAGAACTATTTGGATTATCCTTTTTGTTCTCCTTCTTGGTATAGATAGAAACCACCATGGAATACTTCACATCCATAAATGTTAATGAGATATCTTGTGTTCCGCTGTTTATCACTTGATAGTTTTCATAAGAACAGGCATCAAAAAGATATCCCTCGTTCATCCTCACATGAAAGGTGGCATCACTTCCTCGTTCAATCTTCAACAGCGGTGTATCAACAACATAGCTGTCATCCGGTTCAATCATAACCTTGATTTGATCAAGAGAAGGTGATGGCTTCTGACAAGAGACCAACAATAACGGTAAGACGAAAAGAGTTCCTTTTGATTTCATTTAGAAACAATCGCTATCGTGATTATCAAATAGTGATATCCGTACTTATCTTATAATACAATGAAAGAGTTTACAATAGACAAAGACAAGGAAAGAAAACTCATTTCATAAATATAAATATTTAGATTAAATATCTATAAAAAATCCGTAATTATCGATGTTTTTTATAAAACTACAGTCATGGAAAAGAACATTAATCGTACTTTCATTATATGTTTTCCTAAAAATGGAGCAAAACCGTATGAAAGCCCTTTTTGTCATATAAAATGTACTTTTCGCCAAACGATTTGTTTCTCAAAGATGATTGGGTTACAATTCCATGCAAGGAGGGATTAATTCGATGAGTGGTTTTTCAGGGCCAGCTAAAAAAACACGCCAGTGCATCATGAATTCTTTGGTCATTCTTATGGAAGACAAAGACTTCTCAAAGATTGCCACCGTGGATATCATTTCCAAGAGCGATGTTTCCAAAAGCACATTCTATAAGTATTTCTTTGATAAATATAACTTAGTCAATCAAATGCTTGATGATTTCATGGAACAACTCAAACTGATATTCAAAAGAGCTTATGAATCCAGATCCATCAAAAATTTCTATTACGATTTCAGTCAATATCTCAATCACAACTACGAAAGAATCAGATGTATCTTCAAGACCAGAGATGACAATATCGACCTCAAGCAAAAGTTCCAGGATCTTGTCAGACAAGAATACCTCACTTTGAACTGTGATCGAGAATTTGATGCCGATTACTTCGCTTTGACATTCCAATGGTCTTTAGATTATCTGATTCATCAAGAGCGTTTCATCACCATGGAAGACATAAAAAAGATTGATGAAAAGATTAATCTGTCAGGATTATTTGTCCTCAACAAGAGAAGAAACGTATTTCTTGAGCCAGCTGTTTGCTAAAAATAATGAGTGGTAAGCTCATTATTTTTTTGTTTTTAAATTAAACGAGAAATATCTAAATGAACGATGTTTTGTGTCAGCACTGACTTTTTATCACATCTAGCCTCTTAAAAGCTCCGAACACTCTCAGAATTTAAAAAGCACCTATAACAGGTGCTCTTATAAGTATGATCTTTAATCAGAAGAACCAAAGGAAATGGATGAGCTTTCACTATCTTTTCTATCAGTAATATTATCAATAGCAATGACTAAGGCAACAAACATTGCTGGATCATAATCATCATCCAATGTTAAAACAAAGGAATCTCTTAAAGATATTCTTCTTGCCACATGGCCGATTTCCTTACCATTTAAAGTAATAGAATAATCGAACTGTAAAATGTTACCTCTGATCTGTAAATCACCTAAGGAAGAAGTTACAAAATAATGATCGTGCAAAGAGAAGATTTTTCTTCTGACCATGGCAACTTGTTTGCCATCAGCATCATAAATCAACGCTTTTCTTTGGAATATTCTCCAAAACTTATTTCTGATAACAAATTTTGTTACATGGTCTAAACCTTCTAAAAACTTCTTTCTGGTAAAGGAAAAAACTCTTCCTTTCACAAAAAATACATCGTTACCATTTACATCCTGAACTGTTGATGAACCACCAAAGGATATCCACTTATTCTTAATTAAAAGCTCCATAATTCCTCCTGTAACATTTTGCTTTCTTTGATTATAGAACATAAGCGTTTTTTTACAAAGCTTTTCCAATTTGTTAACTCAAAATTATCATTTTATCCAGAACACTTTAGAAACACAGAATAACAAAGGCTTCAAAAAACGCTCCTTATATACCCCAAAGTGCATAACAAGAAGCGTTTAGCTATCTAGATGGAAATCTTTGATGGATACGAAATATCCTGATCTAAGTATAGAAAAAAGCCACCCAAAGGCAGCTCTTTATCATACGTCATCGCAGGAAGATCATTTTTGTCCAACTGAGGAAAAACGACTTTGTCCAACGACACAAATTGTTGACGTTGGACAGTTGGATCCATCCATTTTTGAATGTCTTCAGTTATCTTTCGAAGGAGCATATCAACACCTCCATCATGAATATTACAACACTATTTGCGTTTTTCTAACCAAAATTTACTTGATATTTGCATTTTTCTAACCTAAATTCCTATTAAAATTGCATTTTTCCAACAAAAAAAAGGCCTTCGAGGAGGCCTGATCTATATTAGATAAATCATTCATACAAAGTCGGATAAATGACTTTGGTCAATGACAATTCTACTATACTGGTGGAGCCAACCGGGATCGAACCGGCGACCTCCTCGTTGCGAACGAGGCGCTCTCCCAACTGAGCTATAGCCCCAAAGCGAAAAGATTATAGTTTATTTTGAAGAAATTATCAATCGTTGATGTAATCGAGAATCACTCGATAGGCATCTATTAATCTTTCTAAAGACATCGCGGCATTGGCTGCGCTTGGAGAAGGTAGAGCAATGTTATCATTACCGATATATTTACGATAGACATCATAAGAGGCTTTACCAGTGGTAAAAACAGCCTTGATCTCATGTTCTTTTCTGATGGCATCTAAAATAGGTTTCGAAGAGACGACGTTCTTGATACTAGCATCGCTAGAGGCGTGAATATCACACTCATAGATAGAATCATATAAGGCGATATGATGTCTGGTTAAGAAGTCTTTTCTCGCTTCAGTACCTATCGGTTCTTCTTCCTGAAAAACACCCGCCAAAGCTTTATAGAAGCGATTGGTTTTATGGGCGTAATAAAAGTTGGCTGCTCTAGTCGCAATGCTTGGTAAAGAACCTAGAATCAGAATCTTACAGCCTTCTGGTACAAAAGGTACTAAACTCTCATGAGTGACGTGATTATATTGGTATTCCATGGGCATATTCTAACATAAATCAAAAAGAAAAATGGTCTTCCCGCCCACTGAAGGAGAGAAGACCAAGGTTTTGCTTTTTACTTCTTGACGATCGTGACAGATTCAACCAGGTTCTTACCAGTTAAACCAGAGACGAGGAGAAGAACAGCGTAGATGATTAAGACAATACCTAAGATGAGAGAGGCAAATCTTCTTAAGTCACCAACGTTGAACCATAAGAGCATACCGAAGGTGAATAAGATAGCGCCAGTGATCAAGATGACAAGGCAACCAGCCATGTTGCGCTTGTTAGCAAGACCGAGAACACCATCTAAGATGAATAAGCTGCCGATGACGATCATCAATAAGGAGATGAGTTCGAAATAGGCGCCAAATAAGGCAATCGGTGGAAGTAAGGCTAAACCGATTGTAAGTAAGATACCACCGGTCATACCGAAGCTGCTTAACACACCTTTGGTCTTGATCAAACTAGCGACAATCAAGCAGCCGCCAGCTACCAATAACGTGATGGAGAAGATCCAGCCGATGATGGCGTTACCGCTGACACCGACACAAAGGAGGATACCAATCACGAGGTAAATAATACCGTTGATAATCAAATCGTTCTTTTTCATTTCTATTTTCCTTTCTTTTTTGCAAGATTTAATATAGTCTTTTCCTATAATATTTAAAAGCCCAAAATGAAAATTTTATTGATTCCTGATTCCTTTAAAGGAACTCTTACATCACAAGAAGTAATCAACATCATCAAGATGGAACTCTCTATAAAGTATCCCTCAGCTTGTATTGTTGGTTACCCTTTTGCGGATGGTGGAGAAGGTAGTCTAGCCTGTCTGAAAGAAGTCTTATCCGACTATCAGGAATTTCATAAAGAAGTCATCGCTTGTGAACTAGATAACACCAGAGATGCCTCTTATTTAATCAGTAATAATAAAGCCATCATCGATTCCTCGCTTGTCATGGGTTTGCCTTATAGCAAGAAGAATCCTTTTATCACCACGACTTATGGCGTTGGTCAACTGATTTTAGATGCGCTTGATAAAGGCAGTCGAAAATTCATCATCACCATCGGTGGCTCTTCTACCAATGATGGTGGTGCTGGTATGTTATCTGCTTTAGGTGTTACTTTCTATCATCAAAACAAACCGTTCATTCCTACTGGTGGGACGTTAAATGATATCGATATGGTTGATACTTCTAATCTGGATAAAAGATTAAAAGACTGTGAGTTCAAAATCTTATCCGATGTTACCAACCCACTTCTTGGAAGTCAGGGTGCTACTTATACTTACGCCTTACAAAAAGGTGCTTCAAAACATGATTTACCTTTGTTAGAAGAAGGAATGAAGCATTATGCTTCTTTGTTAAATAATCATAAAGAAGAGATTCCTGGAAGTGGTGCTGCTGGTGGTTTAGGGTATGGATTTTTATCCTTCTTGAACAGTAGGATTGTCTCAGGTGCACAAGAGATTTTAAATCTTTATCATTTTGATGAAAGAATTGCGGATATTGATATTGTTATCACCGGAGAAGGAAAGACCGATGCTTCTTCTTTACAGGGAAAATGTATTTCTGTTGTTGCAAAGCACTGTCAAAACAAGAGACTTATTCTTCTTTCTGGTTATGTGGATCCCCGTGTCTATGATTCTTTAAAAGAAATCGGGTTTTCTGAGATATATTCCATTCAACAAGACACAAAGAAATCTTTTGAAGAAATAAAAGCACATGCTGAGGATGATTTAAAGGCGAGTGTAGTAAAATATATATCATGTTAGAAAAAGATCATTCCCCTCGTTCTATCCGTGTTCGTTTCACTGGGATTATGACCCTGGTCTTTTTGCTTGGCTTCATCATCTCTTTGATCATCACCATTCAAACGGGAACAAAAGATGATAGTGGTAATGTCATTTATTCTTCTGTTGGCCTAGGTTTTAATTTCTTCTTCACTATCGGATTTGGTCTCTTCTTCCTCTTATTTATCCTCTTCTACATCGTCCGCTTTGTCAAACAGGTCAAAGGACCAGCCTTAAAGATGACACCCAAAGAAGAATTCAAAGATGAATATGATCTCGGTCAACATATCGCTGATGTCGAGACATCCAAGATTCCTTATCTACCATTCTTCCAGCTGTCTTTTTATAACTATAAGAAAGATATCTTAGTCTTATTTCCCGTCTCTATCTTCTCTTTGATTCTCGGTTTATACCTGACCTTAGCAAAAGTGGAGACAAGAGTCGGTATCACCTTAATCGTCTTATTTGCTGTCGCTTTTCTGATCTCGATGATCCTCCTCTTTATCCTTCCTTGGATCGATATGTTAAAACAAGATACCACGTTGCAAAAGAAGCTTTCTATCTATCAAGATAAACTCTATTTTGAAGTAGACACCTTCCCTCAGGAATTCACCTTCTCCATGTGTCATAAATCTATGGAAAACAAGGATGTTTTGATCTTTATCTTCTATCGTGACGGACAGAAGAGATTCTTCTTCCAGAAAAAAGATATGGATGAAAAGACATTTGCATTCTTGCAATTAAAAGCTCAACAGGTAAATAATAACAACTGATATGTTCTATCTTGTAAAGGTATTGATCGGCCGTGCTATCGTCGCATTAGATAGACCCTTTTCCTACTATAGTGAGGATGAAACCATCACCCAGGGAATGAGAGTCATGGTTTCTTTTGGTTCTTCCAAAGAAACCATCGGTTTTGTCGTTGAGAAGCCTCAGATGATCAACATGACCTTAGAAGAATACGAAAAAGAACACGATATCCATCTAGCTAAGATCATCCGCAAAGTCGATGATGAACCATTATTAGATGATTCTTTACTCTTATTAGCCAAGAATATCGCTAGCTATTATCACTCTGACCTGATCAGAGTCTTCAACAGCATGTTGCCACCAAGTCTCAAGCCGAAGAATTCTGCGTTAAACAAACCTCAGGGTAAGTTTGTCGACTTCTTCTTTGCTAACGATTATGACTATTCTTTACTCTCTAAGAATGAAAAGACGCTCTATTTCAAAATCAAAGAGAGTGAAAATGGTATCCGTGCTAGTAAAATCACCGCGAAAAAATCATTAGAAAATCTATTAGAAAAGAATGCCTTACGTAAAGAATCCATTCCAGTTTCTCGCATTCCTGAAATTGAAGCTTCCGAGCTAGTTCCTTTTGATTTGACCAAAGAACAAAACGACGCTTATGAAGCTATCTATCAGGGAAAAGACAAAGAAACCTTCCTTTTACAAGGTGTCACCGGTTCTGGTAAAACGGAAATCTATATCCGCTTAGCTGAGACCTATTTAAAAGAAAACAAAGGTGTCTTGATCCTGATTCCCGAAATCGCCCTGACCGACCATATGGCTAACGTCTTTGCATCCCACTTCAAAGACACCATCTCCATCTTGAATTCTTCTTTAGGAGATAGCCGAAAGTATGATGAATACAAACGCATTCTCTCTGGAGAAAGCAAGGTTGTTTTAGGAACAAGAAGTGCAGTTTTTGCTCCGATTAGAGATTTAGGTATCATCATCATTGATGAAGAGCACTCTAATTCCTACAAACAGGATAACGTCCCTTATTATGATGCGATCAAAGTCGCTCAGATGAGAGCCCAGATCGAAAGTTGTAAAGTTGTACTAGGTTCGGCAACCCCGCGTGTCATCGATAAAGCCAGAGCAAGCCATCATCTTTACACTCCCGTCTATCTCAACACGCGTTATTCCAAGAACCAGGAAAAAGAACTCATCATCGTCGATATGAATCATTCCGATGTCTTGGATGCCAAAGTATCTAGTTTGATCTCCATTCCTTTACAAGATGAAATCAGCAAGACCTTAGCAAGACACGAACAAGTCATGATTTTAATCAATCGTCGTGGCTATGCACCAACTTATACCTGTCGAAAATGTCACGACACTGCCAAATGTCCAAACTGTGGTATTCCTTTAAGTCTGCATAAAAGAGATAACTCTCTTCGCTGTCATCATTGCGGATATCATATCAACACGTATGACTATAAGTGTGAATGTGGTAGTCGTGACTTCTCTAGTCTTGGTTATGGAACTGAGAGAGCCTATGAAGAATTAAAGATGCTCTATCCACTAGCCAAGATTACCAGATTAGATAGCGATATCTCTTCAAATGAAGTACGTCATGAAGTCTTACAGTCCTTTGCGGATGGTGAGACGGATATCATCGTCGGTACACAAGTCATCGCCAAAGGTCATGATTTTCCTCGTGTCACTCTAGCAGCTATGCTAGATGCGGATAGTTCTTTACGTCTTCCTACCTATCTTGCCAACGAAGAAACCTTTGATTTGATCTCCCAATTTGTTGGAAGAGTAGGTAGAAAAGATTTGCAAGGCAGAGTATTACTGCAAACCTATGTCCCTGATAACCAGGTGATTCAACTTGCTGCCAAGCAAGATTATGAAGCCTTCTATCAGTTAGAGATGGAAGAGAGAAAGAGATATCAATATCCACCCTATACCTATCTTGCCCAGATCACCATCAAAGCCATGGATTCTTCCTACGCTCAAAAGGTCGGTGATAAGGTCAGAGAATACCTTCTTTCGGCCATTGGAAACAAGCGATTTAACGTCTATGGACCAACAGCTCCATATATTCCTCACATTAATGGAAGATATTATCGAAACATTTTGATAAAATATAAATCTCCTGAAGAGGCAAATGAAATCTTCAGGGGTCTCAAGACCATTCGTCTTGCGAATAAAGATGCCGAAATCCTGATCAACATCGACCCGGGTAATGAAGGTATCTAGAAAGGAAAACCCTATATGATTACAGTCTCTTTATTAGGTATGGACTACTATGAGGCAATCAACCAGACCAAGTTACTTCACAAGAAGTTAAAGGAAGCTTATGGTGTTGAAGATAACGAGTTAGAATTCTTCGCTCCTGATTCTTTCATCATCCATGATGGCTTTGAACAGACTTCTTTCCGTTTAAATGTCAAAGTCGAAGCTCCTTATGATGAACAGGACAAGGAAGAAATGGTCAGAGATATCATCTTTGAATCCTTGAAGAATGTCGCCATTCATATCCGTGTTGTCTTCAACTACTTTGATCCTGAACACGAATACATCAAGATTGATCCAGATTATCCAGAATACATGAATGACAAGAACACCGTCAAAGCTGATGATCATGATCATGAAGATGACTTCGATCCAGCCGAATATGATGAAATCCATGATGAACCATACATGGGCGACATCATCTCTGAATTTGATGATTACATCAAAGAAAATCCAGATGCTTCCAACGAAGAAGTCTATGCTGCTTTAGCTGGTATCAGAGATAAGGTCACCGCTTCTCATCATGAAACTGATGAAGACCAACAGGCTTTCGAAGACGCCGAAGCGGACTAATCTTTCCAAAGTATAAAATAAGGGATATCCAGAAATAGATCATAAGTCTATTATGGATATCCCGTTTTGATTATTTTGATTTTTAAGCGTCTGGTCCTTCAATCTCACCCTTATCAGCAACGATGAAGCTTTCAAAGCTGAAACTGATGGTTAATGGATTACCATCGCTGGTGAAATTAAAGCCTTCTAATTCTAAAGAGAGATGATCGGCACTATGTTCTACCTTGATGGTCTTATAGTTATCGCATTCTTCACCAGTGATGGTAAAGTTTTTCACTCCCTTAAAGGTCAATAAGAAGAGATGACCGTTCAAGCCGTCACAACAATCATGGCCATCTTCATCATCATGATGATCATGAGCGGAATCTTCTTCGTTGTCACCGACAACAAGAAGCGTTAAAACATCCTCTTTTAAAGTGTGACGAATAATTTCCGTATGTTGAAGATTTGATAAATCAAGAAGATCACTTTTCAGCATTGTTGTTGTCCTTTTCTTCAGTGATGATCACCGTCTTACCATCGACGATTTCTTTTTTGACTGGTTTCTTATCACTTGGTTTCTTGAAGAAGATATAGAAGATATCTAAAGCGAGAACCAAAGCGGTCAAGACCCAATAAAGAATCAAGACGATGATATCCGCACTCGTTGGACCAGCAGTCTCAACCACATCATTGGTGTACTTTGTACTATCGCCAAACAAGGTTAAACCATTGGCAAGAGAAACGGTAAAACCGATGCACATATACAGAGCAAAAATAGCAATCGCTGACATAAAACCGATGATAATCCAATCGGCGATGGAGATCTTTTTGAAACGATCAAAATAATTATTGTTTTTCATAGGCCTTATTGTAACACATTCTCAAAACATTCAAATAGAAGAAATGCCCTTCTTTCGAAGGGCACATAAATTTTTGATTAGAGATTACCGTTGTGATAAACGCCCTGGACGTCTTCACATTCATCTAAATCATCGATGAGCTTTTGAAGCTTATCCTTGTCATCATCGCTGATGTTATCAACAGTGACGGATGGGACATAGGTGACTTCGCAAGTGGAGAAGTCATCTTCACCGACAGCGAATTCAGACATACAGACTTCACGAGCGTGATTTAAAGCTTCTGGAGTGACCTGGATGACGACAGTGCTTTCATCCTTGTCGACGTTCTGAAGATCGACATCGTTCATGATGAGGCTTTCTTCGATTTCTTCGTTGGACTTGTCGCTATCGAAGGAGATGACACCCATCTTCTGGAAGTTGAAAGCAGCGCAACCGGAGTTACCGACGTTACCGCCATGATGTGTGAAGCAAGCTCTGACAGCAGAGAAAGCTCTCTTTTCGTTGTCGCTTAAAGTATCGACCATGATGGCGACACCAGCAGGACCGAAGCCTTCATATCTACCTGGAATGAAGTCGGCGGAATCCTTGGACTTAGCCTTGGCAACAGCTCTATCGATAACATCTCTGGTGACGTGCTGAGCTTTCCACTTTTCAATCGCAGATCTTAAAGCGAGGTTTTCTTTTGGATCAGGAACACCAGACTTAGCAGCAAGATAAATTTCCTTACTAGCTCTGTTGAATAACGCGGACTTAGCGGCGTTTGTTTGAGCCATTCTCTTAGCTCTGACTTCATGTGCTCTACCCATAGTTTTTACCTCTTTTTTGTTATATTTTTCTATTTTCATGCATTTTAAAACTGCATGACCTACTTATTATAGATATATATATGTTTATCTTCAAGAAAAAATTATTCGCTGCGCAGTGTCTCAACTGGGTTTTGACGACTTGCTTTTAAGGCTGGAATCAGCGCAGAAACGAATCCGATGACCACAGAAATACTTGTGATAATCAAAGCATGCCACCAGGTAAAGTGGCAAATATTACCGACGTTGTAATAAGAAATCGTGGAAGCGGAATTGATCAAGACATTTAACGGGAAGGATAAACCAAAAGTCATCAAGGAACCGACAACACCTGCCAAAAGACCGATGATGATGGCTTCCATTTCAAATAGTCGACTGACATCACTCTTACGAGAACCAAGAGAACGAAGTAAGCCAATCTCTTTCTTTCTCTCAAGAACGTTATTTGAAGTTAACGAAGCTGTCATCGCACTAGAGACCAGTAAGGAAATTGTCGCAAAGGCGATAAGAATCGTTGATACGAGGGTGATCATCTCACCGACTTCCTCAATCAATTGATTGGCGTCAGAAGCAACATAATGGACCTTCTCTTCATCGGTGGTCGCATAGCTGCTATTTTGTTGTTCGGCATCATCGTTGAAGTTATTAAAGACATCCAAGAGTTGAAGCAAAGTAGCTCTGGATGGCAAATCAACCGGGAATAAGACAATACCAGTAATCTTAGAATAAGCGTTAGCATAAGCAACTAAGGAGATAATCTCATTATAGACCGTCTGGTAATCCGGTTCGCCTTGTTCAGGCATACCAGCCTTAATAATTTTATCCATTTGTTCTTCTAAGACGGATTGCTCGGATAAATCTCGACCCAATAATTCATCGGATACTAGAGTCGCACCATGGTTAGCAGCATCACTTAAGAAACTGGAGAAACCAAGGTACATATAACCGGTTGCTTCATAAGGATAGTAATAGAAATAGCGGTTGAAGATATCATTCAAATCATCCGTTGGTAAGACATTGGACGCGGAATTGAAATAGTTATTAATTACAGCATAGACCTCGGAACAGAAGGAGGTTAAAGCATTTACTTTTTCTACACCAGCGGGTGCATGGAAGAGAATATTGTCTTTTAAATTAGTAGCCAAAGCACTCTGTTCATTCTTTGGCATCAATTCTTCTTGTAAAGAAGGTAGATAGCATAAAGCTGGCGAAAGAATAGTGAATGGAGAAGTCTGTTTTGGTCTGATGATACCGACAATCTTTAAACTTTCACCATGATTATCATAGAAGTCTTTGTTCAAAGTATTCTTGGTGTAATGATGAATGGTTCTGGTGTAATCATTAGCATCTTTTAATTCTTCCGTACTCGTCTCCGTATACAATTCATCATTATCAAAGACTTTATATTCTTTACCGAGAATATCGCTAAACGAGATTGGCTTTACCTTACTCTTCAAGGTTTCATCTTCGACATCCTCTTGTTCGTCTTGGCTGTTATAAAAACCTAACTGCTGTAAGATTCTGAAACTGACCGCGTTATAGTTGTTGACGACCAAGACGACTTCATTCTTAGTCGTGGGTAAGTGACTCTTTTCTTCGGTTCCTGGAATCGTGAAACCTTCGGTAATCAGATCATATTGAGAGATATCACCATAAAGGACATGGAAGATGTTGTAAGGAAGTTTGGCACTATAAGCGTAGTAGTTATAACTGGTAACAGTGGTATTCACTAGTCCTAAACCACCCTTAGAAGAACCATCTAAGGAATCTGGATAGGTGGTAGTGAGATTATAAGAATAACTATTGCTATAACTGGTGATGTACTCTCTTAAGATGCCTTCTTCTTGTAACTGGTTGAGATAAGCCATGTATTTCGGAGTGAAGTTATTATAGGTATAGGAATAGGAAGTAGAAGTATCAACCGATGGATAGATTTCATCCACATCAGGGTAAGAGACGGATGCATTTTTGGAAGAGAAGGATTCCGTTTGACTCTTACGGTTATAAGCGGTAACGACAACTGGTAAAGAAGTCGCTGAGGCTGTAGAGAGATTATTAGAGTAATTATTAAAACCAAAGTTAATGGCAAAGAAGAAACCAATTCCAATAATACCAAATGAGTTTGCAATACTGGTTAAAATGGTTTTCGTCTTTCTGGAAAGCAAATTCTTCCAGACAAGCTTCATGCTCATCTTAAAAGATAGCTTACTCTTTTTCAGTTCTTTCTCTTCAACTTTATTCTCTTGTTCCACCTTGTTGACTAAAACATCGGAAATCAATCTACCATCCTTGAGATTGATGATTCTATCCGCGTATTTACTAGCCAAATCCTCATTATGGGTAACCATGATGACGAGATGGTCTTTGGATAATTCTTTTAATAAATCCATGATAGAGATAGAAGTATGACTATCTAAAGCACCAGTAGGTTCATCAGCCAGGATGATTTTTGGTGAAGTGACAAGACATCTAGCAATCGCAACACGTTGGGCCTGACCACCAGATAATTGATTTGGTTTCTTGTCTTTTAAGTCTTCAATGCCGATTTTTCTTAAGGCTTCTAACGACTTCTGATTGATTTCTTCTTCGCTGTAGTCTCTTACTGCTAACGCGACCTTGATATTATCAAGAACACTCAATTGAGGAATCAGATAATAGTTTTGAAAGATAAAACCAATATAGTTATTTCGATAACTATCTAACTGCTCCTCACTCATGCTGGATAAGGATTTATCATCGATGGTGATATCACCCTCTGTGATCTTATCTAATCCACCAATGCAGTTTAAAAGGGTGGTCTTACCACAACCAGAAGGGCCTAAAACAGCGACAAATTGAACCTCAGGAAAAGATAGTGAGATATCACTTAAAGCAGTAAATGGTTTGTCATCGGTGAGATAGTCTTTTCTGAGTTTCTTTATTTCTAGCATGGTAAAAGTTCAATTCTCTTGTTCAATTCATGACAAGTGATCTTGTTGGATCTTGCCAAATGAAGCATTCTCTTATAAAGTTTTTCGTTCTCATCTTCAATTTCCATCTTGGGAAGAAGATAATCTTTCGCCTTCTTGGTTGGAATCGGGATATCAAAGAAGCCTGCCTTTTCAAAGAAAGTGCAAGTCTTAACAAAATACATGCCGCTGAGACCAGATTCCTTACGGAAGTTCTTTAAATAAGTCAAGGTAGTATCTTCATCGACACAAGTTACATAGACCTCTTTTCTAAACGCTTCAAAGGAATCATAGTGAGATAAATACTTAGCAGTTAGAAATACAGCTTGAGTAAACTTCTTATATGGAGATGGGTTTTGTGGTTTGAAGTGATCTAAGATGCGGTTAAGCTGAGCAAGGTATTGACCATGCTTCAACAAAGGACGTGGATAATAATTCTCAAACAAAGCTTTGAACTCGTCTTTATGTTCTTCAAAATGAATCTGATCTAAGGTTTCTTTGGTAACCTGAAGACTTGCTAAAAGGAAGCAGAGTTCAGAGATATTGAAAATACCTTTTCTCTTCTCTGGTTTATAGGAAGAAGTCTTGGAAATTAAATCCTGGAAGATCTCTAAATGTGTCATCATAATATGTACCTCATCAATCCGTAGCATTTAAGAACGATAATAGTTCTTTCGCATATTTATCATATTCTTCATAGTAAGACATGTGACGAGAGTGAGCAAAGATTACCCACTTCTTTTCACAGGTCAAAGCATCATACATCATCTTATTCTGTAGTGGTGTAGATTCATCATTAGCACCATCGGTTAAAAGGATTGGACATTTGATCATATGGAGTTTATCGAGATATTCGTAGTCCTTTAATGAACCCAATGGAGAATATTCACAAGGGCCCCAGGCAGATAGATAAGCCTCATCACCTCTAACTTTACTTCTGGTTAAACAATCTGGTGCCTCCTTAGGCCATGGGCCACCGACAAAATGATGCATATAGTCTTCATCCGCCATTCTGGATTCTAAAGAATCAAATTCGTTTTTCTCTTCCGCTTTTAAAATTGCTTCTTGTTCAAACTTTGGAAGTAAACCGATTAAACGATGCGTTTCTTGTCTCCATAAACTTGCACTGGCAAGCGTAGAGGAAAAGACACAAGACTTGATTCCCTGCGGATGATAATCACAAAGATAGATGATTTCTAACATGCCACCCCAGGAGTGACCAAGGAGATGAATTTCATCTAAATGAAGTTCCTTACGAAGATTATCTAACTCTTCTACCCAGACTTCCTTATTGAACAATTCATCATGTTTACCTTCTACAAAAGATAAACCACAACCTAATTGATCATACATGATAAAAGGACGGTCATCTTCTTGCGCCAGATGATCTAAAAGTTCATAGGAATTATGCGTAGAGCCAGGTCCACCATGAAGGATGACAAGCGGAGTCTTCTTTCCTGTTGGATTGACGATTCGATAATATGTCTGATATCCCTTAAAAGGAAGGTAACCTTCTTTGATGTCCATATGTGTTAATCCTCTAATGTTGAATAATGGTATCTAAGCGATCGACCACGATCAAATCGTGCTCTTTGATGAATTCCACCGCTGCATATTCAGCTGCCTCATCCCCAATCTGTAATGGAGAATGGGCATCTGCGCCGATGATGCATTTGGCTTTGTATTTGGATACCATCTTGAAGAAGTCATCGGTTGGATACCACCAACGTTTCTTCTTACCGACTTGTTTCTCACCCGTACGAATGCCTGCTAAATTGATTTCTAGTGGTACATCATAGGCGATACAGGCTTCAATCATTTCTCGCGAAGCCTTCTTACAATCCGAATCAAAGTTCTCGATATTTGAAAGGAAGTAATCTGGATGGGCAAAGATTTTGAACATGCCAGAAGAGATGGCCTTGATAGCCAAATCTTTATATAAATAAATCTGAGATGGAGAAGTGATATTAGAAAAACGAGCATAGATTTCATGGTTATCATTCATCGCACAATGATTACCAAGAATCATATAATCCAAAACACCATTATCCAGCATCTCTTTATAGAAGGTGTAATAGCAAGGGAAAGATTCCGCTTCATAACCAAGATAGATGGTAATCTGATCTTTATATTTTTCTTTTAAAGAATTGATAGATGAGACATAATCATCAAACAATTCAAATTCCCCACGTTTATAAGGTTCCGAAAAACCAGGAAGCATGGCATGGTCAGAAAAACCAAGATATCTTAAACCATGTCCTAGGGCTTCTAAGATATAATCTTCATCTTCTCCGGTGGCGTGACCACATCTTTTCGTGTGGGTATGATAATTAGCAAGAAACATATTGGAAATATTTTACCACTAGCCTATTTATTATTTGAAATGTTGTTGTGGAAATGTTGTTATTTACTATATCACAAATTGTTCTACCCACTCTTTTAGTGCTATGATTAATTTATGCCATTCCTAATTATTAAAGAAGATATCACCACACTTGATGTGGATGTCATCGTCAACGCTGCTAACACTGGTTTATATGCAGGTGGTGGTGTTTGTGGTGCTATTTTTAAAGCGGCTGGTTATCAGCAATTAAAAGAAGCCTGTGATAAACTTTCTCCGATTTCTACAGGAGAAGCGGTGATCACTCCTGGTTTTCATCTTCCTGCAAAATACATCATTCATACCGCTGGACCTATCTACCAAGGTGATATGAATCATGAAGACAAACTATTAAAAGCCTGCTATCAAAACAGTTTACAACTCGCTTATGATCAAGGCTTAGAAAGTATCGCCTTTCCTTTGATTTCTTCAGGTATCTATGGCTATCCCAAAGAAGAAGCTTATCAAATAGCGAAAAACACCATTGTAGAATTCCTTCAAAATCATGAAATGATGGTGTATCTCTGTCTTTTCAAGAAGATCGAAATACCCCATGATGATTTTGACCGCTATTTAAAAATCACCCAGATATCACCTATCCATCCGATGCGTATCTATGGTGCACCAAGAGCGCTCGACGCCAGAAAAGAAATCATTCCTGAAGAATCTTTCTCAACCAAACTATTAAAACTCATCGATCAATCCAAGATGAGTGATAGTCAGTTCTATCACAAAGCCAATATGGATCGAAGACTATTTTCCAAACTGAGAAAAGAAGATTACCAGCCAAGCAAGATGACAGCCATCTCTTGTTGTATCGCATTATCACTATCCTTAGAAGAAAGTGAAGACTTACTTGCCAGCGCAGGCTATTCCTTAAGTAAAAGCATTCTCTTTGATTGCATCATCCGATATTGTATCCAAAATCAACAATACGATATCTTTGCCATCAACGATATGCTTCTCTTCTATGATCAGAATCTCTTAGGCCAGAATTAATGTCGCTTACCAAGCGACCATTCTGGTCTTTTTCTTTTTTAAAATGATGTCAGTAACAAAGGAGAACATCATCATGAAAGAAAAGAAAACAGAAGTCGTCTTCATCTTAGACAAATCCGGTAGCATGCACGGATTAGAAAAGGATACCATCGGTGGATTCAATGCCATGCTAGAAAAGCAAAAGAAAGAAGAAGGAGAATGCTACATCTCTACCATTCTCTTTTCTAGCCGCAGTCAATCCTTATATCAGCACCAGGAAATCAGCACAGTAAAACCATTGACCCATAACGATTATCAAGTCGGCGGTTGTACTGCCCTTCTTGATGCGATCGGTTATGCCATTGACGATATGAAAGACTATCTCAAGATTCAAAAAGAAAAGAGAAACGTCCTTTTTATCATCATCACCGATGGTATGGAAAACGCCTCGCATGAATATAGCAGTCGAATCATCAAGCGCATGGTCGAAGAGCAACAGGAAAAAGAAGATTGGTCCTTTACTTTCCTCGGGGCAAATATCGACGCCATTCAAACCGCTAGCGATATCGGCATCAAAAAAGAATTTGCAGCAAACTACCATAATGATTCTCTTGGCGTTCAGGAGAACTTCAGAGCCGTATCCAATATGGTAAGACGCTACCGCGCTTGTGGCAAAATGGATGCCGACTGGAAGAAAGAAATTGATCAAGACTTTAAAAACAGAGCTCATTGACGAGCTCTGTTTTCTTTCCATAATTTAAAGTTGTTTATGATTAAATAGTTCTTAATATCTTCATAACACCATCATCGTCATTACTAGAAGTTAAGAAGTTTGCTTTCTTTTTGACTTCTGGATGGGCGTTTTCCATGGCGTAGGAATATTTGCACTGCTGGAGCATTTCCACATCATTGAAATAATCACCAAAAGCCATACTTTCTTCCTGCGATATATGATATTGCTGCTGAATGGATTTTAAAGCAGCACCCTTATTGGCATCACAATTGGCAACATCAATCCAGCTGACATCCGAGACAACCGCTGCTAAATGCTTTGGTAGATCATCAAAATAATGAGCGCTGGCTTCTGCCATCTGCTTTTTGAAATAGATAGCGAACTTCACAATATTCTCTTCTAAGGCAACCTTGGTCAAATCATCTTCGTGATTTAATCTGGCATAGTATTGCGTCGCGTTGGCAAGTTCTTCCTCTTGAGTAGATTGCATATAACCACCCTTGATACCACAAAGAAGAGGCGTTGCATAAGGAACATGTTCTAATAATCGTAAGGTGTTGACGACATCTTCTTTCTTCAAGACGTTCTTATAGATGATCTCCCCACGATAAAAACATAACGTTCCATTTTCCGCAATGAAAACAAGACGATCAGCAATTTCATGAAACATTCTCTCTAATGTGTAGTATTGTCTGCCAGAGGCGATAGCAACTTTCACCTGTGGATGACTCTTAACCCAAGGAATAAAATCCTCTGGTAATCTTTTTTTACTATCGAGTAATGTTCCATCCATGTCGACGGCAACGAGTTTTATATTCATCATGAGTTCCTTTTTGATAGTTAGATTATATACTTTTTTACATCCCCAAAAAATTATAAAAAGCAATAGATGAAATATCTACTGCTTTTTGAATTCTGATTTTATCAGATAATTATTCAAGTTCGATTGTTGATGGTGGTTTAGAGGTGAAGTCATACATGACTCTGTTGACACCCTTGACCTCATTGACGATACGATCGACAATCGTGGTCATGACATCAGCAGGAATCATCACTGGTTTGGCAGTCATGAAGTCGTCCGTCTGAACAGCTCTTAAGACAATGGCGTAATCATAGGTTCTGCTATCACCCATGACACCGACAGATCTCATATTGGATAAGGCGGCAAAGTACTGAGAAATCTCTTTATCTAAACCAGCCTTAGCAATCTCTTCTCTGTAGATCCAATCCGCTTCCTGAACAATCTTGACCTTTTCAGCAGTGACATCACCGATGATACGGATACCAAGACCTGGGCCTGGGAATGGCTGACGATGAACGATGAAATCTGGTAAACCAAGAAGAGTACCGACCTCTCTGACTTCATCCTTGAAGAGATTCTGTAAAGGTTCGACCAAACCTTTGAACTTCATGTTCTTTGGTAAACCACCGACATTGTGGTGGGATTTGATCTTAGCGGAGATACCTAAACCAGATTCGATTCTATCAGGATAGATGGTACCCTGAGCAAGGAATTCAACATCGCTAAGCTTATTGGTTTCTTCTTCGAAGACTTCCAAGAAGGTAGCACCGATGATCTTACGCTTCTGTTCTGGTTCAACGACGCCTTCTAACTTCTTATAGAACAAGTCTTTGGCATCGGCGCGGATGAAGTTGAGATCATACTTACCTTTTGGACCGAAGACAGCTTCGACTTCTTCCGCTTCATTTTTTCTTAAAAGTCCGTGATCGACAAAGACACAATATAAGTTCTTACCGATGGCTTTGGATAACAAAGCGGCGACAACCGCAGAGTCAACACCGCCAGAAAGACCTAAAAGAACCTTCTTATCTCCGACCTGCTTGCGAACAAGCTCAATCTGTTCATCGATGAAAGATTCGGATTTCCAGGTAGGTTCACACTTACAGATGTTTAAAACGAAGTTTTCAATCGACTTCTGACCTTCAATGGTGTGTCTTACTTCTGGATGGAACTGAGTAGCGTAAATATTTCTTTCCTTAGATTCATAGGAGGCAATTGGACAATTATCGGTTTTAGAAGTGACGACAAAGCCTTCTGGTACTTCACTGATTCTATCAGTGTGAGACATGAAGACTTCGGTATGCTTGCTGAAACGATCCAATAAAAGAGAATCCGCTATGATATCGACATCAGTCTTACCATATTCGCTGATATCCGCGTGAATGACCTTACCACCTAACTGATGGGCGATCATCTGAGCGCCATAGCAAATACCGAAAATCGGTTTGCCTAAGGCATAGATTTCCTTGCTGATGAGTGGAGAATTTTCTAAATAGCAGCTGTTTGGACCACCAGTAAAGATGAATCCTTTGACTGTTGGATCCTTTAACTTTTCGATATCGATAGTATAAGGAACAACTTCAGAATAAACATGACATTGACGGACACGTCTAGCGATGAGTTGATTGTACTGACCGCCAAAATCAATTACGAGAATTTTATCTTGGTTCATAGCACGCTCCTTGTGTAATGACTTATCAATTATAGACTAATTAGCCTCGGGTTAAAAGCAACAATTCACTTATTGAAACGTTTAAGTGCTTCCTTTGTTAACAAAGCGCTTTTGTGATTTTCTTTCCATAGAAAAAGAAAGGGGATTCTTCTCCTGAAATTTGTCCTAACAAACCAATTTCTCTTTCCTTCTATTTTTAGAAGACTAAACTAGATGTATTGTATCTACTTTGATACAATAGTCTAAAAAGAGACTGAAGGAGAATAATATGAAAAAGAAAATCAATACTGTTGTCGTCAGTGTGATGATGTGTTTATCCATGGTATCCTGTGGTGAAAACAAAACCGAAAAGACCTACTTCACCAACTGGAACGAATGCACCTCATTAACCACCTTAAAAGAATTTGTTGCTGATGTCACCGATGAGAAATCCAAAAACTTTATCCCCGTCGAAGACCGTATTGCCACCTTCGATATGGATGGTACCTTCGTTGGTGAATTGATGCCTTCCTACTTCGAATACAATATCTTAGAATACCGTGTCTTAGAAGATCCTACCTATAAGGATATCGCTCCCGATGATGTGAAAGAAACTGCCCAGAACATCCGTGACTTTGTCCGTGAAGGAACTGCCTTGCCACGTTATAACGATGAATATGGTTTTGATCTCAAGCACGCTTATGCGGCAGCCAAAGCCTATTCCGGTATGACCTTGGAAGAATTTGATACCTATGTGAAAGACTATGGCGAAAAACCAGCCAATGGTTTTACCAACTTGAAATGTGGTCACGCCTTCTACAAACCGATGTTAGATGTCTTTGAATATCTTAACGACAACCAGTTTACCAACTATGTCGTCTCCGGTTCTGACCGTTTCATCTGCCGTGCTTTGGTCGATGCAATCGACTTTGATCCTGCTCATGTCATCGGTATGGATGTCGTCTTAGAAAGTGATAACCAGGGTGAAACCGATGGTGTTAACTATACCTACACCAAGAACGATACTTTAAAGAGAACTGATGAGTTGATCATCAAGAACCTCAAGACCAACAAGGTCAAACAAATCGCTCAGGAAATCGGTAAGACTCCTGTCTTATCCTTTGGTAACAGCGGTGGTGATTCCGCTATGCATAACTATTGCTTACAAAATGAAAAATATAAATCCGCAGCTTTCATGTTAGTCGCTGACGATGATGAAAGAGATCATGCCAAAAAACGCGGTGAAGATGATGCTGCCTTCCAGGCTCGTATCGCCAAACTCAATTCTGATTGGACCAACAATCAGTATAACGTCATCTCTATGAAGAATGACTTTGCCACCATCTATGGTAAAGATGTTCAGAAGGTCGACTTTACTTTCTAACTTTAAAACAGCATAACAGATAAGAGGCAATCCTAAGGAGGGATTGTCTCTTATTTTTCATCAGCAAAAAAAGAAATCAAACCTGAATTGCAAGTCGAAGTGATAATTGTTTAGACGTACATCCATGTTCTTGGTATTCCCTGCTTCTCCAAGGCCTTGGAGAAGCACGCCTCGGCTGAT
>CACXYG010000004.1 GCA_902771745.1 uncultured Erysipelotrichaceae bacterium
TCGGCCGCAGCGGCTGCGGCAAGACGACGCTGCTCAATGTCTGCGGCGGCTTGGATGGCTTTTCCGGCGGCAGCGTGAACGTGAACGGCGCGGATATCCGCAAGGGTACCGATGCCCTGCGGAACCGGGAGATCGGCTATATCTTCCAGAACTATAATCTGAATCAGCTGGAAAACGTACAGGAAAATGTCGCTGACGCTTTGCGCCTTGTCGGTATGAAGGACGAAAAAGAGATCCGGAGGCGGACGGAAACGGCTCTTGCCGCCGTCGGCATGGCCAAGTACCGTCTGAGAAAGCCGGGTACCCTTTCGGGCGGACAGCAGCAGCGTGTGGCCATCGCGAGAGCTATCGTGAAAAATCCTCCGGTGATCCTTGCCGATGAGCCCACGGGCAATCTTGACGAGGCGAACACTCTCCAGGTCATGGATATGCTCAGGAGCCTTGCGGATGAGCATCTGGTGGTGCTTGTGACGCATGAGGCGAAGCTGGTTGATCTTTACTGTGACCGCGTGATCGAACTGTCAGACGGGCAGATCAAACGGATCTATGATAATGAGCACGTCTCCGGGCTGGATGCAGCGGGGCGTGATGAAATATGGCTCGGCGGCATGCCGAAAAACGAGACCGTCTGGCGCTACGCGGATGTGGAATACTACGGCGAGGCGCCGGAGCAGCCGCTGCATCTGATCGTGGTCAATCAGAACGGAAGATTTTTCCTGAAGGTGGAAAGTCCTGAGGTTCAGGTGCTGGATGAAAACAGTGAGATCCGCCTGCACGAGGGTGCCTATGAAGCCCGTCCCGAGGCAAAGCAGCGCAGCCTTCTTGATCTGTCGGAACTGCCGCAGGTCAAGGCCGGTATCTGCGGCAGACTGTTTCATCTGAAAAATTCCCTGAAAAGCGGCTGGGATGCGATCTCGGCCAAGCAGAAAAAGAAGGGGAACCGCCTGCTCAGGGCGCTCATGCTGATGTTTGCTGCGATTATCGTGCTGATGTCGGCGAGCTTCGGTACGAGCTTCAGGGAACGCGCCGAGGCGGAGGCATCCGTCGCCGGAGATCTTTATTATATGGACATCGGTGGCAGCAGGCAGCTGGAACGGATCAAGCAGGCGGCCGGACCTGAAAACGGATTTGACAGCCTGTATTACCTCAAAGGATACGGTGATATGACGCAGCCGCCGGAGTTTACCCTTGCACCGGGACATTTCATCACTTCCGCGGCCATGGACAGCCCGCTCACACTTAAGGCCTTTCCGCTGAACCGTGATCTGCTGCCGGAAGGCATCACGCCGCTTGCGGGAGATGTGAAGGCCGAGGGTGCCATCCTGACAAGAGCAGCGGCCGATGAGCTCCTTTCCGCTTCTACGGTCGGGTATATCCGGAACTACCGGGATCTGCTCGGTCTTGAGCTATCGGGAAACCGTTACCGTGAAGACGGAGTGACGATGAAGATCGCTGCCGTTGTGGAAGGAAAGAGCAAAACCTTTTACACGGAGAATCTCCGGATCGCAGAATGGCTGATGAACAATGATGAAGATCTTCCGCTTTACAGGGTTTCTGCGCTTGAAGGGTATGAGGCGGATTTACGTCCGGGCCATGTGACGGTGCTTGTCTACCTGCCGGAGCAGGCTTCCGGCGTCAAGGCAGGGGAAACCGTCTGGATCCGCGGTGTGGAGCTTACGGTTGACCGTGTCATAAATGCCTCGGAAAGCAAGAAGGAGCCGTTTTATATCCCTTATGATGACGGAAGCGACGACGTACACTACGAGCCGCTGGGTTGGTATGATGTCTGCTACCTGCTGACTGATGAAGACTATGCACGGGTGATGCTTTCCCTTGGCCGCACAGATAAGAGGGTGACAACGATCCCGCTTTATGACCTGGACAGCAGTCAGGATCCCTTCCAGCGCTGGACAGCGGTCCTTCATGCAGCAGATACTGCCGCAGCGGACAAGGCCGCGGCAGCGCTCGAGGAAGACGGTATTGCTGCCATCACGCCTTCTGAGGCGCGCGAAGCGGTCATGAAGGAAGTCGCTTCCTCGGAAGGTAGAATCATTCTCTTCATCGATGAAATTCATACCCTTATCGGTGCTGGTGCTGGTGGAGATTCTTCTCTGGATGCTGCTAACATCTTAAAGCCGATGCTGGCTAGAGGTGAATTGCATTGTATCGGTGCTACGACCTTAAACGAATATCGTAAGCACATTGAAAAAGACCCAGCCTTTGCAAGACGTATGCAAAAAGTCTTGGTCGACGAACCTACCATCGATGACTCTATTGCCATATTAAGAGGTATCAAAGATCGATATGAGCAGCATCATGGTGTAGAAATCACCGATGATGCCATCATCGCAGCCGTTACCCTTTCCAAGCGTTATATCACCGATCGTTTCTTACCAGATAAGGCTATCGACTTAGTTGACGAAGCATGCGCCAAGGTGAGAATGCAGATTGATACCATGCCAGAAGAACTCGATGAGATCAATCGTAAGCTCATGCAGCTTCAGATTGAAAAAGTCTCCATCAAGAAAGATGATTCTGAAACCGCCCAGAAGAGACTTGTGGAGATGGAAAAAGATATCGCGGAACTCACTCAGAAACAGAGTGAACTCACTGCGCAGTGGCAATCCGAAAAAGGTGATTCTGAAAAACAGAAAGAAGTAAAGAAGAAGTTAGATATTGCAAAACTCAACTTACAGAAAGCCATGCAAGATGCTGACTATAACACCGCTGCTAGAATCCAGAACAAAGATATACCTGAATTACAAGATGAATTAAAGAGAATCCTTGAGAACACCAAAGAAAGCACCATGCTTTCTGATAAGGTCAGCGATGAAACCGTCGCTCAGGTCATCTCTTCTCAGACTGGTATTCCAGTCTCCAAGTTAACCAAGTCGGAATCTCAGAAGATTCTCACTTTGAAAGATGAACTTGCCAAAAGAGTCATCGGTCAGGATGAAGCCCTTGACCAGATTTCCGAATCCATCATCCGTTCCCGTGCTGGTTTATCTGACGCCAATCGTCCAATCGGTTCGTTCCTCTTCTTAGGTCCGACTGGTGTTGGTAAGACAGAAGTTGCCAAGGCCTTAGCTGAACAGCTCTTTGACTCCGAAAAACAGATTGTCCGTATCGATATGTCTGAATATATGGAAAAAGAATCTGTCTCTCGTCTGGTGGGCGCTGCTCCTGGTTATGTCGGCTATGAAGAAGGTGGTCAGTTAACAGAGGCTGTCAGAAGAAAACCATATTCCATCGTCTTATTTGATGAAGTGGAAAAAGCCCATCCAGATGTCTTTAATATCTTACTTCAGGTATTAGATGACGGCAGACTTACCGATGGTCAGGGTAGAACCGTTGATTTTACCAATACCATCATCATTATGACTTCCAACTTAGGTAGTGAATTCTTGCTTAACGGCAATGGCAAAGAACAACAGGATCAGGTTCAGGCTCTTTTAAAGAGATCTTTCCGTCCTGAATTCCTCAACCGTATTGATGAAATCGTCATGTTCAACTCTCTTGGTGAAAACGTGGTGGATGAAATCGTCAAGAAGTTCCTCAATCAGTTGGTTCATAGACTTGCTAGTAAAGAAGTCACCTTCACCTATGATGATAAGGCCATCAAATACATCCATGAGAATTCCTTTGATGCCATCTATGGCGCTCGTCCAATCCGTCGTTACGTCCAGTCTCATGTCGAGACGCCAATTGCCACCAAACTCATCGCTGGTAACATCTATAAGAAAGTTTCTCTAAGCGCAGATGATAACGGTTTGATCTTCATCACCGATAATTAAAAATATGAGCGATAACTTCTTTTTAAGAAAGCTATCGCTCATTTTTTCTTTGAATAATATTTGCAGACTTCTTTTAACGGACAGAGATCACACTTCTCATTTCTCGCTAGACAGATATTTCTACCTAATAAGATGAACTGCCGATGCAGATGAATTGAGTGTTTGCCCTTAAAAAGGCGCTCCAGAGCCACTTCTGTCTCTTCTGGCGTCAATTTATCATTGACCAAGCCAAGACGATGAGAAACACGGAATACATGCGTATCGACAGGGATAAATGGATCATCGTATAACTCCGCTAGGACAACCCCACTGGTTTTATAGCCAACCCCAGGAAGAGCCATCAAGGCTTTTCTATCTCGAGGTAATTCACCACGATAGTCTTTTAATAAGATATCGGCTGTCTTAATCAGATATTCGCATTTGGATTTTCCTAAACCTACTTTCTTGATGCAATCTAGAATCAAGGCTTTATTCTCTTGATTATAGTCTTCAAGTCTAGGGCACTCTTTAAACAAACGAGAGGTCGCTTCATTGACACTTTTATCCGTTGCCTGAGCAGAAAGGATGGTTGCAAAAAGGAGCTCATAATCCTTTTGATACTCCAAAAAGGTATGGGTATCCGGATAAAGCTCCTGTAATGTATTAGCGATGAATTCTACTTTCTTACTTCTTTCCATGATACGTCCAGTCAGAATTTAAAAGGAACTCACGAAGTTCTTCTCTTTGTTTGGTATCTTCATTGACCGTAGAAGCACCGATAGATTTTCTGGTCTGACTTCTCTGCATCTCTAAAATGAGACGGTCGGCTGTCTTAAAAGAGATATTACCAGCCTTGGTCAAAGATTTCTCACAAGCTTCCTTGATCATACCATCTTCGGCACCAGATTTGATCCAAGAGGTGACCTGATCTCTTTCTAATGGAGTCAAGGAACGATTGGCGATACTTTCAATCTCCTGATACAAGGAATCAGAACGACGAGAATTTAAAGTGTTGCTTTGATTCTTTAAGACCATATCCTTGATGGCATCATCAAAGATTTTCTTCTTGAATTCCTCTAGCGAGGTAAAGAAGGCGTTGCCTTCATTCTTGATGGCGATATATTGTTTTTCCATCAAGCGAGATAAAGAATCATCAATCTTATCGCCATCGACCATGTAAGGAGAAAGAATCTCCTTGGTGATCAATGTCTTAGGTTCGACATGTAAAACGGCATCCGAAACAAACAAGACCATGCAATCGATCTCGTCTAAGTCATAGTTCTTATATTTTTTGATGAGAATGGATTTCCAATCCAAATCGTAAGCGTTAATGTCCATAATTATTTACCTGTGCTCTATTATACAGCAATAGTCTTTCAAGTGGAGTTCTTCAATCATATTTTCTTGATATTTTTTAGGACATTTATGTAATTCTTCCTTAATCTTCTGCGGGTTCAATTGACCTATCAGATGCTCCTCTTCTATCATGGCCTTCTTGGTCTCTTCAGAGTAAGTAAAACCAAGTTCTAATTTAAAGCGACAGGCACGAAGAATTCTCAGTGGATCTTCCCTCAATTTTTGATTGAAATTTCCTATTAGACAAATTATTTTGTTTGTCAAATCTTTTAATCCTCTACCAGTCGGATCAATGACATCAAAGTTTCCATCCACGTACAAAGAATTGATGGTAAAATCCCTCCTTCTAAAGTCTTCTTCAATCGTTTTTACAAAGATGACTTTTCCTGGATGACGATAATCTTTATAATCGCTTTCTTTTCTCAAAGCAGCGATGGTTGCATGGTTTTTATCATGCTTGAAGGAAACGGTTCCATACTTTTCAAAATAGAGGGAATCCTCAAAGGCTTGATGGATTACTTCTGGGGATAATGAGCAACAGAAATCCAAGTCAGAAGTTTCTCTTCCCAGAAGAGTATCTCTGACACAGCCACCGACAAGATATACATTTTCTCTACCCAACTTACTTATGACTAGCTCATAAGTGGGTAAAAGTGCCTTATTTAGTGTGATTTTCATAAAAAATGCCGTCAAAAGACGGCATTTAGCTCCTTTTTAAGGGATAAGATTTACTTACCGTTGACTAAGTCTTTTAAAGTCTTAGAAGGTTTGAACTTGACGGCCTTGGAGGCTGGGATTTCAATCTTTTCATTGGTGTTGGAAGGATTGACACCAGTTCTTGCTGGACGTTCAACTAAAACGAACTGACCGAAGCCGGCGATTTTGACTGCGCCGTATTCTGGATCAACTAAGCCCTGAGCGATAGCGGCGAAGACAATTTCGATTGCCTTGGTAGCTTCACCCTTCTGCATTCTGCCAGTAGTAGCTAACTGTTCAGCTAAATCTTCTTTCGTAATCAACTTTTTTTCTGCCATGGTTCTTTGCCCACCTTTCTTTAAAAAAAGATTAACACAACTCTTTTTAAATTTCAATTTATTTCGTGAACATCGCTATTTTTTAATGTTCCGACTTGAGCTTTCTGACCATGGTTTCATGGACCATTTGGGATGGTTTTTGACCTTCGAAGAGAACCGAATAGACCCCGTTTAGAATGGGCATGGAAATCCCTAATTTGTCTGCCAAAGCCTTGGCATATTTGCAGGTGACGACACCTTCAACGGTTTTTTTATTCGCTTTTAAGACATCATTTGCGTCATCTTTTTGCCCGATTTGTAAACCTAAGTAAAAATTACGACTTTTTGGGGAAGAGCAGGTGAGTAAAAGATCACCAATACCGGTCAATCCATAGAAGGTTTCAACCTTGCCGCCAAGGGCTACACCAAGACGAATGATCTCATGTAAACCGCGGGTGACAAGGGCCGCTTTGGCGTTTTCACCCTCACCAAGCCCATAAATTGCACCACCAGCGATGGCGATGACATTCTTTAACGCGGCGCCGATCTGACAACCGATTTCATCATCGTTGGTATAGATTCTGAAGGTTTCACAAGAGAAGGCCTTCTGCACCTTGATGGCAGCTTCTTCGTTAGAGGAGACAGCAACAATAGCCGTGACTTTATCCTGGATGACCTCTTCAGCAAAGCTCGGACCGATAATTGAGACCACGCTCTCGACATACTGCGAAGGCAATTCTTCTTTTAAGACGTTGCTTAACGGCTCAAAGGTGTCACAATCTAAACCTTTGGTCGCCGATAAGATCATCACTTTATGGTCCAATAAGGAAGCAACTTCTTTTGCCTTAGAGCGCATGACACTCGAAGGAATACAAAAGAGAATCATATCAGAGTCTTTTAAACCACTCTTCATATCGGTGGTAAAAGAGATGCGTTCATTTAAAACAATGTCCGGAAAATACCGGACATTGATATGACGCTGATTATCAAAGGAAGTAAGATCTCTGCCGATGAGAACACATTCATGTTCACTTTTCGCAAAGACATGAGCAAGGGCAGTTGCCCAGCTACCAGAACCGATAATCGCTATTTTCATGATATTTATTTCTTTTTGAGCATATCATCACGCTTGGAACGGATGAGAAGCTTAATCGGGCAGTTATCAAAACCAAACTGGGTACGGATGACGTTTTCCAGATATCTCTGATAAGAGAAATGGAAGTAGTTTGGATTGTTGCAGAACATGACAAAGGTGGGTGGAACATCCTTGGATTGAGTGCAATAGGAAATCTTTAAACGACCACCGTTGAAGTCTGGTGCTTCATTATCCATCTGGGCTTTCAAGATGACGGAGTTGAGCAAGCTGGATGGGATGGTCTTATGCATATTCTCATCCACGGCATTCATGGCGTTGAAGATCTTCTGGATGTTGGAACCAGTCAAAGCGGAGACAAAGACGACTGGAGCATAGTTGAGGAACTTAAAGAAGGTTCTCAGCTCAGTCTCAAACTTCTTCTGGGCGTCTTGAGTATGAGGAACCAAATCCCACTTGTTGACGACGATGATGACCGGTTTATGATTATCGATGGCATAGCTGGAGACATGGATATCCTGAGAGACCAAGCCTTCACTAGCATCGACTAATAAAAGGATGATATCTGCTCTTTTTGCGGCATCAGCAGAACGGATGACAGCAAACTTATCCAAGTCTTCTTCCACCTTGCCGGGACGCTTGATACCAGCCGTATCGATCATGACATATTTCTTGCCTTCTCTTTCAAACTGGATATCGACGCTGTCTCTGGTGGTACCAGACATCGGAGAGGTGATGACTCTATTACTTCCGATGATCTTATTAGCCAAAGAGGACTTACCGACATTTGGTCTACCAAGCAAAGCAAACGTAAGACAGTCCTTATAAGGATTGACTTCAACCTTTGGAAGACGAGCGATGATATCATCAAGCATATCACCAAGGCCGATACCGTGTTCTGCGGAAATCACATAAGGATCATCAAAACCTAACTGATAGAAGTCATAAGCGTTACCTAAAAGAGTGTTGTCATCAATCTTGTTGACGACGAGCATGACCTTATCACGATAAGGATATAACTTCTTAGCGACAAAGACGTCATTGTTGGTTAAACCCGCTCTGCCATCGACGACAAAGAGAATCAAATCCGCCTGTTGACAACCCAGTTCTACCTGAGCCTGAACTTCCTTCTGGAAAGGAATGTTCTCACCAGTGACACCACCAGTATCAATCAAAGTAAATTCCTTATCCAGCCAATGACCAGTACCATAGTTTCTATCACGAGTGATTCCAAACTGACGGCCGGTGATCTCCTGACGGGAATCGGATAAACGATTGAACAGAGTGGACTTACCACTGCTGGGAGAACCGACTAAAGCGACTGTACCATATTGTTCCATACTTCTTCACCTACTTTCTTTCTGAAGAGCGTGATGATGGCTTCGACTTCTTCCTCGATGGTCAAATCCGAGGTGTCGAGTTCAATAGCGTCATCCGCCTTCTTTAAAGGAGAGTTTTCACGATGAGAATCGATGTAATCTCTCTTTTCAATATCTTTCTGAATCTCTTCCACAGAGGCGTTGGAGATTCCTTTTTCAACGTTTTCTTTCTGTCTGCGGACAGCTCTAGCATAACTAGAGGCGATTTGATAAATTTTCAAGGTCGCATCTTGTAAGACGACAGTTCCGATATCTCTACCATCCATGATGACGTTTTCACTCTTGGCCATCTCGCGCTGAAGTTCGACCAGCTTCTCTCTGACTTCCTTATGCGCGCAGGCATAAGAGACCTGAGAGGAAACATCAGGCATTCTGACTCTGGAAGTGACATCTTTTCCATTGAGATAGACTCTACCTTCTCTATCTTCCTTGATATCACATTCATCTAAGATGGATTTGGCAGCCTCTCTATCCTTGGTGTCTAGACCTTTTTCCAACATGAGAAGCGTGACAGCACGATACATGGCACCGGTGTCGACATAAAGGAAGTTGAGACGCTTGGAGATGATTTTGGCGGCGGTGGATTTACCGCTGGCTGCGGGGCCATCAATGGCAATTGAATAATGGTTCATTTTAAAATACTCCTGTCACAAATAAAACGATAAAGGTCGCAACAATCAATAGAATCGGGATAAAGACAAGTAGAAGAATTCCGCCTTGGGTCCAGGTGTGTTCTTTCTTCTTTCTCTCTTTTTGTTTTTGCTTATATCGTTTGTTCAGCTCTTTCTTTTCACTTTCTTGAGAATAGTTTTCATGAGAGGCAATCAGTTCATCAAGAGTGACAGAAAGCGTGTTTTTCTTAATGCCATCCTTAGAAGGGATGGGATTTTCTTCACTAGCGAGGTGATTTACGGGTGGAAGATTTTTGGCGATGTCATCTTGCTCAACAAAAGAATAGACGTCCATATTGGAAATCTTTTTCCTCAAAGATTGATATTTGATGACGCGACTTTTTTTCTCCATGAAATTACCCCTTATAGATTATAGTGAAAACTTGCTCTTTTTCATAGATAAAGCGAACATTTTTTCCTTGTTCATATTGTTTTTTTGCCTTCGTTTTCATACAATATTATGCATGCCGTTATAGCTTAGTCGGTAGAGCATTCGATTCGTAATCGAAAGGTCGGCGGTCCGATTCCGCCTAACGGCACCATCTGAATGAAATTGTTCCAACCATCGTGATATGCTCCTTCTAAAGTAGACAGTGCAATAACTAAAAGGATGGACACCCATGGGTGTCCGCCCGGAAAAATTGCCGTCCGCTCTGGAAGGAGTTTTTCTCATGGGAAGAAAACCAAAGTATTCAGTCGAGGAAAAAATCAAGGCGGTTGAAGATGTCTTGATCCGGAAGAAGTCTAAAAATTCCGTGGTGAAAGGCCTGGGAACGGGCCTAGGTTTGGATAAACTCAATTACTGGATTGCACAATACAAGGCCTATGGACCCGATGGACTAAGGACGCGTCAGAGAAACAACCAGTATACCGAGGAAGATAGAACGACGGTCTTCGAATATATCAAGGCAGGAAAATCCGAAAATGAAGTCAGCAGAATGCTCCTGATACCGGGTACGGTTATACATAACTGGGTCAGATGCTATAATGATCTCACAAAGGTGGGATCCGATATGGCAGGAAAAGGCGGAAAGGGAGTGCCGAAGCAGTATCATGACTTTGGCACGATGCTGAAGGCGACGGAGGAATGCATCAAGTCAGGGCATGACTACAAGTCCGTCTGCGCGAAATACTCCATCAAGTACTCTGCCCTTTACTCATGGGTCAGGAAATACGAGGCCGAAGGCGAATCCGGACTCGTGAGGAAGCCCCGTGGACGCAAGGCCGCGACAGATTCGGAGCTCACCGAGAACGAGAGGCTGAAGGCCCAGCTTGCAACGAAGGACCAGGAAATACGTGAACTCAGAGAGTCACTCGAGATTCTTAAAAAAAAAGAACGGATTTCCTTTCTTTTGGCTACAGGACAGATAAAGTCAGACAGCTAGCACAGTATCTGACAATCCGGGAACTGTCGGCAAAATACAGCGTTTTCAGGCTCTGCAGCGAGCTCTGTGTTTCGCGTAGCTCGTATTACAAGTGGCTAAGAAGGAAGCCAAGCAAAGCGGAGATGAGGAACAGGGAATTGGATGAGAAGATCGTCTTCCTCTTCGACAGGTACGACGAGGTCTACGGATACCGGAGGATAGCAGACGAACTGATGTCCGAGTTCGGAATCAGGGCATCCAGGAAGTATGTGCTGCACAGGATGAGGACACTCGGGATACGCTCCAGGATACGAAAGAAGAAGTATCCCTACAAGCCATGCCAGAAGACGGAAGTATACGAGAACATCCTTGCCAGAAGGTTCAAGGCGGATTACAGGAACCAGGTGTGGGAGACGGACGTGACGGAGTTCCATCTGCCGGACGGATCGAAGCTCTACCTGAGTGCCATCATGGACAGGTACGACCACTCCATCGTCAGCTTCAACATATCCAGACACAACGACCAGCAGCTCACAATCGAGAATCTGAGGAATGCAATATACCTGAACAGAGGCTCGCATCCGCTGCTCCATTCGGACAGGGGAGCAACCTATACCACGGTTGCCTACAACGACGTTCTGAGGGAGAACGGAATGACCCATTCGATGTCCAGGGTCGGAAAGTGCATCGACAACGGACCGATGGAAGGCTTCTGGGGCACACTGAAGTCGGAGGCATACTACGGGAAGAGAATCAAGACATACGCCGAGATGAAGACGGTGATTGAGACGTACATCTACTTCTACAACATGAAAAGAAGGCAGGAATCACTGTACCATCTCACTCCCTATGAATATAGGTTGTCTGGTACAGTTCTCCTGCCTTCTTGTTTTTAGTTAATTCGAATTTCTACTGTCTACTTGACAAACACCAGTTCACTTCTGCTAACGCAGGAAGTTCATCTAAGGAGTTGATCTTATAAGGATCTGGTTCGATTTGACCAAAGCCATAAGCAGCATGGATGAATTTTGCTTTGGCTCTTTCGGTTTCAACCTTATCCTTGTTGGTATCACCAACATAGATGATATCATCGATCTGTTCCTTGTCTCTTAAGTAGACGATGTTCTGCCATTTCGCATAACCGGTATCACCAGCACAGAGATGGCCTTTGAAATATTCGTGCATATCGCAAGAATCTAAATAATTCTCGATATATCCGACATCAGCGTTGGAAACAACATAAAGATCGTATTTCTCTTTCAACTGAGAAAGAACTTCTCTTTCATGAGGGTAGAGTTTCCCAGGATGTTTGGCTAGATAGGTGATTTCTTCTCTGACAATCAAACGAAAGAGATCAACACCTTCTTTTAAAGACAGTTCAGGAAAGAAGAGAACACCGGTTTCTTCAGGAGTCAAACCCATACAGGATTTTACCTTGGCATAGTCAAACGTATAGTCATAACCATGTCTTTTCATCGTCTCATTATAGGAATCCACAAGGGGATCAATGGCATCCCATAAGGTGCCATCCAAATCAAAAAATATGCTTTTTTTCATCATGACATCATTCTAGTACAAGTGAGGAATAATCACAAGATTATCCACGATGGTGACATGTTTATCTACTGCAATAAGACGTCTCATCTTGTATAATAGATAGGTCGTGTTTCAAGGAGGAAACAATCATGAATATGAAATGGGATCTTACCCGCATCTATAAAGATGAAGAAGCATTCTTAAAAGACTTAGATGACGCCAAAAATAGAATCATTCCTGCTCTTGCCAGTTTGGAAGGTAAACTCGGCACAGAAGAAGGATTCAAGCAGTATTTAGATTTACAAAGAGAAGCTGATATTCAGATCTCTAAATTAGCGATGTTCTCTCATATGAGAAGTGATTTGGATAAAAGAGATGTCGCTAACGCTTCTGATGATGCTAAGATTCATCTCTTATTCAATGAATATGCTTCCGCTGTCTCTTATGCGGATCCAGAAGTTCTTAAGTTAGGTAAAGAATATGTCGATGAATTCTTTAAGAAGAATCCAGACTATAAAGATTTTGATTTCGAATATGACAAGTTATTCCGTGGTCAGAAGTTCGTCTTACCAGCTGATCAGGAAAAGTTAACTTCCTATTTTGGCCCATTACAGAGCGCTGGTGCCAGCTTATATTCTCAGCTCAGTGTCGGTGATTATGCACCAAAGAAAGTCACCTTGAAGGATGGCAGTGAAGTTGAAGTCAACCAGGCTAATTGGACGACGCTTGTCACCAATGCCAAGTGTGAAGAAGATAAGCAGACCATCTTTGAATCTTTATATTCCTGGTATGACGAACATAAGAACGTCTATGGTGAAATCTATAATGCCACTGTCCAGTCTCAGATTGCTGAGATGAAAGCCAGAGGCTATTCCTCTATCTTAGAAGAACACTTATATAGAAACAACATTCCAGAAGCTGTTTTCCATAATTTGATTGAAGTTGCTTCTACTCATGCTGCTCCACTTCACAAATATTTAGAAATCAGAAGAAAATATCTTGGCTTAGAAAAATATAGAACCTATGATCGTTTTACTCAATTAGTTAAGTCTGATAAGACCTACACCTATGAAGAAGCTAGAGAACTCTTCTTCAAGTCTATTGAAAAATTCCCAGAAGACTTCCAGAACAAGGCGCATGATGTTTCTTCCGAAGGCTATGTTGATGTCTATCATCAGCCAGGTAAGAGAACCGGCGCTTATTCTTCCGGTGGTGAAAATATTCATCCATACATCTTATTGAACTTCAATGGTGAATTAGATGATGTCTTCACCCTTGCTCATGAATCTGGTCACTCTGTCCATACGCTCTACTCTATGGAAGCTCAGCCAGTCATGAAGCAGAACTACACCATCTTTGTTGCGGAAATCGCCTCTACCTTCAATGAACACAACTTATTAGATTACCTCATGGAATCTGGTACCTTATCCAAGAATGATAAGATCGCTTTATTACAGAAGTCTATCGATGAAATCATGTCCACCTTCTATCGTCAGACGCTCTTTGGCCATTATGAATATGAAATCGCTAAGATGGCTGAAGAAGGTAAACCACTCAACTATCAGGTCTTCTGTGACAAGATGATTGAACTTTATAAGACCTACTATGGCATTGATATCTCTGAAGAAAAGGTCAAACCATTTGTCTGGGCTTATATCCCACATCTCTTCTATACGCCATTCTATGTCTATCAGTATGCGACCTCTTTCACCGCTTCTATGTTGATCTATGAAAACGTCAAGAAGGGTAAAGAACACGCCTTTGAAAACTACATCGAGATGTTGAAGACTGGTGGTTCCACTTATCCGATCGATGAAGTTAAGATCGCTGGTGTTGACCTTACTAAGAAGGAAGCTTTCTTGGCTGTTACCGACAGAATGGAACAGTTGGTCAACGAACTTGAGAAACTCTTGAACGAGTAGTCAGTTTCAATAAAACTTTGGTGTAGGATTACAGCCTGCACCTTTTTGTTTCTTTAAAAGAGCCGAATTTATCGACATTTTCAAAAATTAAAAAAATGAATCCTTTTTTGAGAAAGATTGAAATTTTATTGTTATTTTATTGAAGAAATTCAATAAAATATATATAATTACACATGTCTTTTTTCTTGAAGGGGTTTTGTTATGAAAAAAATATCATTGCTTGTTCTTACTGCAGGTTTATTCTTGGTCGGTTGTGGCCAGACTACCATCTCTGTAGTTTCTTCTACTTCTTCTACCACCGTTTCCAGTGTCGAGGAATCTTCTGTCTCTAGTTCTCAAGAGTCTTCTTCTGAAGCTGTTTCTAGTTCTAGTGAATCTTCGACTTCTTCTTCAGAAGCCAAGACTGCTCCTAGTGCGATTACTTTGACTGCGGATAAGACCGTCTTAGGCTTAAGTGATTCTGCTATCATTACCCTTAGTGTTACTGGTGGTAATGAAACCATCACTCCTGAAGTCGCTTATGATTCTCCAGTGGCTGGTACCTTAGTCAAGAATGTTGATGGCACCTATACAGCCATGAGAAGTGCAGATACTACTTATGGTGGTAACATGGTCATCATTGCTCAGTCGGAAGTAGATTCTACTATCCAGGGCAAAGTTGAATTGAAGTTTACCGCTTCTTTATCTGAAGAACATGCTAGTGTTTTAAGCAAGACTTATGATCAGACTTTAGGTGGTGTTGATTTTGCTGGTGAAGAGGTCAAGGCTACTGATACTTCTTCCTTAAGCATCAATAAGGCTAGTGATGGTAATTATTACAATCTCACCTTAGGTTTAGGTGATAAGACTTATAACTATTTCACCGTTTATGATTTCAACAGAAACGAAGTTCAGTTCGCTTCTGAAAAAATCTACACCGGTGACTATAAGAGCTATAACAATCTCAACCTCAAGATTTTCGAAAATTATGTCGAAGTTTATTCCGCTTCTTTAAAACTCAGCTTTGCTACCACTGAAAAAGAAGAAGAAAAAACGGTTGCTTTTGATGTCTCTAAGGTCAGTTTTAAAACCGGTGGTGCTGAATTAGATGAGACCAAAGAATACGCTAAGGATGTCGGTGACAGTGTCATGATTGCTGTCAATACCGACACTACCGAAGAAGTCACTTATAGTTTTGAAGTTATTGAAGGTGCTGATTATGTCACCAAGGGTGAATCTGTTATCGCTACCGCTTGTAAGTACACCATCAACGCCAATGGTGTTGGTCAGACTATCAAGATCAAAGCCAGCGTCACCAATGGTACACTCACCGCTTCTAAAACGATGACCATCAAGGTCAATGGCACTGTTGTTCCAACCTTCTGTGCTGATTTGATCGGTACTTGGAATTATGAAGATATTTATGAGTACACCTACAAACTCATCGTCACTTCCGCTAGTGATATCAAGATTGAAGAATATACAGATGATGACGATTCTTCTTTGGTTGCCGTGACCTTTACCGCTTCTAATATTACTCCATTATCTTCTACTTCTGTCAGTTTCAAAATCACTTCTTCTACTGGCGAAGATGGTGAATTATTCGTAAATGATGAAACTGTCACCATCAGTTATGACAGCAAATATCAATCCGTCTATGTCAGTAGTGAAAATCTTGATGATGAAGAATTCACTGCTTAAATAATTTGAAAAGGAGGCATCCCAATGCTAAAAAAATTCAAACTCTTATTCGTCTTGACTCCTATGATGTTAGCTTCCTGTGGAGGAAGTCAGACTTCTTCTAATCAGGCTAGCAATACTAGTATTCCGACAATTTCTGTCAATTCCAGCAGCAATGCTGTGGTTGATAGTTCTAGCGAAGAATCTTCTTTAAAAGAATCCTCTTCTGTTGTAGTGGATCCATTAGCTGATAAAGAAGGTTTAGATTTACTCTATGCCATCTTTGAAACCTACAAGAGCAGAAATTCTACGATTGAACAAACCGGCGTGGTTACCGAGTATTTTTTAGGCGATGCCTACTATAAAGAATACGCACCAGAATATTTAGAACTCTATGGTGCTTATGTGGAAAATCACGGCTTTATCGTCAATCCAATCCAGGGTATCTATGAGTTTGTAGAAGACTTTGCTATGGTTAAAGTCACATCTTTACAATCTACTCAAACCAATCAGGATTGGATGTATGATAACATGCTCAATTCTCCTGAAGATCTCTTCTACTTTGCCAAAGGAGAAGGTATGTGGCAGACTTATGATCCAGAAAATCCACCAGTCTTTGAAGAGACAAACAATGCCAAAGCTATGAGTGATTCTTCTTCCAGTGAAGATATGCCAGCCATGAGCAGTGAAAAAGAAGATGATTTAGCTGCTAAGGCTGTCTTCTATTCTACGGATGCCAATGTCAAATTATTATGTGGTATCTTAGGTCAGTTATCTTTTAAGGAAGACGAAGATCATAACTATGACACTTCCACTCTTGATATGATCAAGGTGAGAATTAATCAGGATAACTCTTTAACCTTCCTTCCTACTTATCAGGGTTTCCATCCAGCCATCTATGATATCAAGAATGTCGATTCTACTGAATTGACCTTCATCAGTGATTTCTTTGATGCCAGTGATGAAGAATATCAGAAACAGCCATATGGTAAAGAAACCAAAGAAGGTTGGTCTGCTGAAGAAAAGAGATATTTCAAAGTCAATTATGGTTACGAACTCCCATTCCCAGAAGGTGGCAGTTATGCCATGAAGACCTATTCTTCTTCTACTTTTGCTGCTTTCACCGATGATGGTTGTGGCGATTTAACCGAGTCTTATACCAAGCAGTTGAGGGATGCAGGTTGGACGCTTCTTGTTGAAGAAGAGGGAAAAGAAACGGAAACAGCAACTACCTACTACATTACAACCACAGCGGATGATCCAGAAACCGCTAAGGATGAAACCAAACAGGTCAGAGTCACCTTCAGTTATTCTGCTCCTGAAAGTGAAGACGTTCGTTGGAATAAGGGTACCTTCTCTGCTAACATTCATAAATACCCTTATATGATGTAATTTAACTTATCAAACTATAAAAAAAGAGGATGCCCGTATATTCAGGCATCCTCTTTTTGATTAGCTTGATTAAGCTTCAGAAACGGTGATAACAATATCAGCGTTGAAGGTTAATGTAGCATTCCAGCTGGTGACATTATACTTGGATAAGTTTGTATCAGTTGTACCGCCGACAGAAACAACAACATCAACGGCGATATCATCATAGTTACCATCTAAGTAGACGTATTGAGTAGCGCCCGCTTTGAAGGAAACAGGGTCACTAGAATAGGTGGTAAAGCCATAGTCCATGATGCTGATACCATAATCATCTTCTAATGGATTGTTGACTGTTAAGGTGTAAGTAGCAGATTTGACGAATTCAATATTGATAGAAGAAGAATCATCAACAGTGAAAGAGAAGTAGGAGATGGCATTGAAGTTGTCATCATATTCAGTACCAGAAGAAGCGGCCGTGCCATTGTAGTTAACACCATAAGTAGAGGTATCGTCTTCATCAACGGTAGTTAAGTAGACTTTAACGACATCATTTTCGTAAAGGGCAGAAAGGGTGCTGGTTTTCGCACCATCATTGACACTGTATAAAGCAGTGACAGCACCATTGGTGGAATCCGTGACGGTGGCAGTAGTAGCAGTCTTGCTGACCTGAGTTAAGGTGATGTTAGTCAAGTTAGAAGTAGCCTTAAAGGAATCGAAAGTCAGATAAACTTTACCGCCATAGATATAGACGCTAGATGTAGAAGAAGCGGTTGTACCACTTTCCGTGCGAGAAAGATTGACGCTATAGGCGTTTGTCTTTAAGACGACTTCGATAGTGATATCTTCATTCAAGTAGAGATCAACGGAATTGACATTGTTAGTTGGAACGATGGTTTCATTGATTCTTAAACCAGTATGATTGATGGTGATAGATTCATAGACATCAGAAGAAAGAGAGGAATAGTCAAAACTGACAGTTTTCTTTTCTTTTTCAGTCTTGACGACTTCGATGACAACATCATAAGAAGGCATGATGAAGGAGTATGGATAGTAGTAGGCATCCTCGTCATAATTGACGGTGACAGTTGTGGATTCATCACCAACCTTATGAACCTTTACTTCAGTGATGTTATATTGGGCACCAGGGTTGACGCTGAATTTGACTTCGTTGCCTTCAGCATAACTCGTCTTACCATAAGTGGAGAAACTGACATTATCATCTTCATTGGTGGTAACAGAGTGAGTTTCACCGATAGTTAAAGTGATAACAGCATTACCACTTTCTGGCATGACGAAGGCAATGGCATAAGCGGAATCCATACTTTCATAATCTTCATATCTTTGATATGGTTGCATTTCGCCACCGTTTAAGCTACCGCCGATGACTTCATAACCAGCCTTGGTAGTTGGGATGACATAGAAGGTTTCACCCGGAGCAGCAGACGAGATTTCCCAGCCATCATAAGAGAACTTGTTCTTGATGATGACAGAATCTAATTTGTCGTTGGCAGTGACACTGATAGTGCCGTTTTCTTCACAATTAAAGGTGATCGTAACCTTGTTGTTTGGCATGACGAAACTGATGTAGGTATAACCAGAAGCGTTGATTTCTGGAGTGTAGTCAACACCTTCTAAAGTGATGCTCTTTAAGTGTTTACTAGAAATAGCTTTGACATAGAAAGAGACAGTTTCACCAACTAAGATTTTATCTGGAGCGGTGGTGGAATTATAGCCATAACCAGATTCATTAATTGTATAGAAGTTAACGTCACTGGCGTTAGTATATTCGATCGCCTGAGAACCGACAAGCTGACCTTCGACTTTGATGGTGATGTCTTTGGCTAAACCATCAATGCCATCAGCCATTGGTCTGATAGCAAAGTCGGTGATGTTGTTGGTGAACTTGTAACTGATGTTATTCCATTCGCTTTCGTCATTATACTTCCACTGGAAGGAGGTGACACTGTAACCTTCTTCTCTGACCAAATAAGCGTTGAGATAGTCATATTTGGTATTTTCAGCAACACCTAAGAGTTTAAAGCCATCAGCGACATCAAAAGTAACGGTGTGGCCATCTTCTTTTTCATGCTGCTGGACAGAATAAGCGATATAGACAGTGGTAGCATCGGCTGGCATCTTGAAAGAGACAGGGAGCAAACCGGTGGTTTCACCACCTTCAGCAAACTTTGGACGGATGACCTGGGAACCGACATGGACATAAATATGTTCTAAGATGCCTTCATCTAAGATGGATAAGACACCATTTTCAGCAGCTTTGATTTCAAAGTAGATATCATCGCCTTCGTTGTGCTTTTGATTGAAGACGTTTTCATCATCGTTGATAGCCAAGAAATCTGGACTGACGTTGACGAAGGATAAGAGGCTATTGCTGATGAAGGTAGCAGAGATAGTGATGTTTCCTTCAGGCATGATGAAGGTATAGGTTTCACCTTCTTTGACGGTGGTGAAAGAGACACCAGCAACCGAAGAAGTCAATTCTTTGAGTTCTTTGTTTTCTTCGGCGGTGACAGTAACGGTGATGGTTTCACCTTTTTTGGCACTTGTCTTATCTAAAGAGATGACGCCACCTTTGATATTGCTATCAACAGAGATGGTGTAGGTCTCTTCTACAGAGATGGAAGAGTCAGCAACAGAAGAGGTAGAGGAAATTGGAGTGATGGTGGTACCGCAGCTAGCTAACAAGGCTAAACTGGCGATAGACGCAAGAAGTAAATGTTTTTTCATTATCTAAATTTTCCTTTTTTTAACTTAAAAATAAAGTTTGCTTCTGACTTCTTCAGGAAGAGTGGTAGATCCGACATCTTTGAATTTGATGGTGATAGTTTCAGCGCCACCAAAGCCCATGGAATTATCAACATAAGTGACAGTGATCTGTGGTAAACCATCAACGATGGTAATTTCAGCACTGCTGGAAAGTAAGGTCTGCAAGGAGAAATAGACATCTCTACTTTCATCACTGACAACACCATCTTCAACAAAGTTGGACTTAGCTAAATAGGTAGCATTTGCTAAAAGTGGTTGTAATTCGTTATAGACGGCAGAGACGTTTCTGCTATCGACAACATACTTATCTCCGCTCTTGTTGAAGAATAATGGAGAGATGGTATCTAACTTTGGAAGATAATCACTGGCCTTCAAACCAGAAAGGAGAGAAGTGGTTTCATTAAAGGAGAGGTTATTGCCATAGGTGTAGCCCTTCATCGTGCCATCTGTGTTGGTCAATAAGAGACCATCACCAGTGTTTAAACCTTTGACAGAAGATTCGGCAATCTTATCGATGAAGATCTTGTCTCCATCGAAGTAGTAGATTTCATGAATTGGACTTGCCAATCTCATTTCATCAGGAGTCAAAACATACTCCATGGTGTAGCTCTTATCCTTTAAAGCAGCAAAAGCGTCGGTTAAAGTGGTTCTGTCAACACTATCTTCACTAAGAGGAGAAGTGTGAGTGTAACTGACTTCATCACCGGTCTCGACAAAGGTTAAGTTGAAACTTAAAACTTCATCTATGCCAGTAGAGCTGGTTCTCTTGTTAAATTCCATGGTAAAGGAAGAGAACTTGTCACCATTTAAAGTGAAATAAGCGTTATCGTTAAGGTTTCTGTTGGTGTAGTTAGCCATATCGGTACCAAACCAGGAAGCGATATATCTACTCGCACCTTCTGAGAGGAAGAATCTGGTGTTATTTTCACTGTAGTAGAAATTGTTGCTATCTAATAATTCAAAAGGATTAGAGAACAAGGAATCAAAGTAACTATCACCAGTGGTGCGATAATCTGCGATGATCTTGTTATCGTAGGTCAAGTTTTCCTGATAGAAGTTACCTTTGTCGTCGTCATAGTAATAATTGAATGGATCAGAACTTTCTTTTAAAGCGCCATCGGCACGGAAAGATAAGGATCTTTCACCATAGACTTTACCGGTGCTGTCATTTTTTAAGATGACTTCCTTGGCAAAATTGGTGATGGTTCTATCAGAAGCGGAATTGTATTGGCTGACTTTGTAGGAGGCTTTAGCCTGGAAACCGATCTTTAAGGCTTTCAAGGCATTTTCTAAAGCGACGTTTTCTTCTTTTGTGGAGGTAGAAGATGTGGAAGATTCTTCAACCTGGGAAGAAGTGTCAGCAGCGGAACTCTGGCTTGTGGAAGAAGGAGTGACAGAAGTGCTGGAGGTATTTCCACAGGCGACTAAGGCTAACATAGATAAGCTAAGTGCAAAGAAATTGATTTTTTTCATAGTTCGGACCTCTTTTTATATACACATGAAAAAGATTATAAGGCACAAAGTTGGTTTAGTAAGGCAAAATTTCAATATTATTTCAAAAAATAAAAAGTAAGCGCTTCAAAGAAACACTTACTTTTGGTATGTTACGAAATCTTGTTTTACCAGAGGTGATAATCGCTTGAAATAGTAGTTAATAGTTTTTCTAGATAACAGCTGCTGGCTCTAATTGGTTCTAAAGCATCTAAGGCTAAGTCTTCTTCTTTCTTCTTTCCTTGATCAGGAATGGTTGAAGAAGTAGTGATGCTATAAGTAGCTTTGCTGATCAATGGAGAAGAAGCAAAGGTGATGTCACTATAGGTGATATCTAAATAGGTATATTGTTCTTCTTTGTTTTTATCAAGGTAGTCATAGCAATAAGAGATGGTGTAACTATCCTTTTTAAAATCTGTCAGATTAAAGTAGGTAGAGAAGTAATAATATGAATTAGGTAAAGTAGAAGAATCGTCTAAATAATAGGTAGCAGCTAAGAAATAAGGGTTGTTTTCTAAATTAGTATCATAGGAGATATCAATCTTGAAGTTGCGACCATTGAGCACTCCTTTATATAAGAAGATATAGTCAGTCGCATTGGAAAGATGAGAACCATAGTTCAAGAAATAGTTCTTGATGTCGGTTTCTTTATCCTTGGTTAAGCCTTGTTCATTCTTGTGAAAAGTGACTTCACTTACATCATAAGTGTTGTGATAAGTAACCTGGTTACCTTCAATAGCAGCACTGATTTTCTCATAAGAATTACAGGAAGTCAGAAGTAAACAAGAGGCGATTAAAATCAATTTATTGTTTTTCATGCACAAAGTATAGCACATAGGCAAAATAATCATCGAAAAAAGTCTAATTATTATAGATAAAAGGGCTTTCATCGACTTATAATAAACGTAGAACCTTTTGGAGGAATTTATGAAGAAATACATCCTATCTATCGACCAGGGCACAACGTCTACCCGCGCCATTTTAATCAACAGTCAAGGTGAAGAAGTCTTCAAAGCTCAAAGAGAAGTCGAATGTCTCTTTCCCCAACCTGGCTGGGTTGAAGTCAATCCAAACAAAATTTGGATTTCTACCATCGATGTCATCAACGAATTGATGGTCGTCTCCTCTTCCAATATGGAAGAAGTCGCTGCTATCGGTATCACCAATCAAAGAGAAACCACCGTTGTTTGGGATAGAATTACCGGTCAGGCAGTCTATAACGCGATTGTCTGGCAATCCAAACAAACGCAGGACTTATGCGATGAAAGAGAAGATAAGATGGAGTTCATTCAAAACAAGACCGGTTTAAGAATGAATCCGTATTTCTCCGCTTCCAAAATCAGATTCATCCTCGATCACATTCCCGATGGTCAAAAGAGAGCGGAACGTGGTGAACTCATGTTTGGTACCATCGACTCTTGGCTGATCTACAAGATGACTTATGGAAAGTGCCACTATACTGATGTCACCAATGCTTCCAGAACCATGCTTTATAACATCTTCGATATGAAGTGGGATAAGGAATTGTTAGATATCTGGAACATTCCTGAGAGCATGTTACCAGAAGTCTTAGATAACTCTGCTGACTTTGGCGAAGCTGCTTTCTTCCCTGGTCATGTTCATATCCATGGCGTTGCTGGTGACCAGCAAGCCGCTTTGTTTGGTCAGTGCTGCTTCCAGGCTGGTGAAAGTAAGAACACCTATGGTACTGGTTGCTTCATGTTGATGAATATCGGTGATAAGCCACTCATCTCTAAGCAGGGTTTATTAACAACAGTCGCTTGGAGAGAAGGCGGAGTTACCACTTATGCCTTAGAGGGTTCTGTCTTCATGGGTGGAGCTATCATCCAATGGTTAAGAGACCAGATGGATTTGATCAAATCCAGCGCCCAGTCTGAAGAATATGCAAACCGTGTTCACGATACTGCTGGTGTCTATGTTGTTCCAGCCTTTGTCGGTCTTGGTACACCATATTGGGATGATGATGCCAGAGGTGCTGTCTTCGGTTTAACCAGAGGCGCTGATCGTCATCACTTTGTCAGAGCGACTTTGTTCTCTATCGCTTATCAGTCAAAAGATGTCATTGAAGCGATGAAGAGAGAGGCCGGATTAGAACTCAAGTCCTTAAGAGTAGATGGTGGTGCTTCTGCTAACGCCTTATTGATGCAGTTCCAGTCTGATATTCTTCAATGTGAAATCTCGCTTCCAAAATATGTGGAAACCACCGCGCTTGGCGCCGGTTATATGGCGGGTCTTGGTGTCAACTTCTGGAAGTCCAAAGCTGACATTGAACAAAATCACACCATTCAGAAGAAGTATTATCCAATGATGCCTCAAAGCGAGGTAGATTGTCTATATGAAGGTTGGTTACAGGCAGTTAATGCCACCAGAGCATTCAAACCTAAGAAGAAATGTGAATGTTAAATTGATAAATTACACAAATCGTTTTAAAATTTAATTAATACTGAAAACCAGGTAAAAGGAGGAGATCTTATGGACAGTAAATTACGTGAAATTTTAACCGATGACCTCATTGCTGAGGTTAAAGACATTAAGCCAACCGAGCGTGAGGCTCAGTTACTTAAATCCTTAGATGAATCTGACATCACCAAGTTCACTCCTGAAGAAAAAGCCGTTGAAGAAGAAACCCCCATCGAAGAAACTCCCGTCGAAGAGGCTCCGGTCGAAGAAGTACCAGCTGAAGAACCTGCTCCTGAAGAAGAACCAGTTAAGGAGGAGGAACCGGTTGCTGAGGAAGAGAAAGCTGAACCGGTAGTGGTCGCCATCAATGATGATTTATCTGATGGTAAACGTCCTGATGAAGAAACTTCACCAAAAGAAGATGATAAAGGCGAACCTGGTAAACCAGAAGTGGTCGCTGTCAACAACTTAGATGAAGAACCAGCGGAAGAAGAACCTGAACCAGAAGAAGCACCAACCGAAGAACCAGCTCCTGAAGAGGAACCTGTTGAAGAGGCTCCTGCTGAAGAAGAAAAGGTCGAAGAAAAACCAGCCGAAGAACCAGTTTCTGAAGAAGAAAAGCCAGCTGAAGAAGCTGATGATGAACCAAGAGAAGGTGAAACTCCAGAAGAAGCGGAAGCCAGACGTAAATTAAAGATCAGAGGTTCTATCTCTGAAGCGGTTGGCGAAGCCGGCACCTCCAAAGTTCCTGGTAAATTCGAAGTCTTCCCAGAAGATGATGAATTCAAGTACAGATTAAAAGCCAATAATGGTGAAATCTTAGTTGTCTCTTATGGTTATACCACTAGAGAAGGCGCCCATGCTGGTATTGACACTCTCAAGAAGAATCTTGAAAGTGGTGTTGTCGCTTATATCACAGATAAGAATGGTCGTTCGCAGTGGAGATTATCTACTGGTAATGATGCTAGAATCGTCGCTTTGGGTGAAACCTATTCTTCCTTAGCCTCTGCTCAGTCTGCCTTTGCTTCAACCCAGAAGTTTGGTAAAGCCGATCGTATTATCGACTTAGATGAAATTCCAGCCAAGGAAAGAAGAACCTGGGAATTCACCGCTGAAGTAGAAGATGAAAAAGATTCTGGTACCATAGAAATCTATGATGATAATGGTAAGTTCAGAGCAAGATTGCTCGCCAACAACCAGGAAGTCTTATTCGTTACTGCCCAGTCCTATTCCTCCAAGGCTTCTTTGAAGTCCTCCTTAGAGAACATCAAAGAAAAACTTGGTCCAAAAGCCTTCCACCTCTCCAAAGATAAACAGGATAGATATCAGTTCATCATGGAATCCGGTTCCGGCTTTGTCTATCTTGTCGGTGAATCCTATTCTGCCGGTGCCACTGCAAAATCCGCAGCTGGTTCCGTCTTAGCCTTTATCAACAAGGCTGAAGTGGTTGATCTCACCTTGAAGTCTGCTAATGTCGATGTTGAATTGACTGGCACTAAGAAAGAAGATTAATCTTTAGGTAAACTATCTAGACCGCGTTGATTTGACGCGGTCTTTTATTTGAAAATTTTTTTCTTTGAAACCTAGGGCATCACCGATATACTATTTCTATTATAAAAAAGGAGAATCGCCATGATCGATAACAAAGAACTGAAGTTACAAGATCCGGAAGTCTATGCCGCTATTGCTGCCGAAAACAAGCGTCAATGCGATAACATCGAATTGATTGCCTCCGAAAATTTTGTTTCGAATGCCGTTCGTGAAGCCAATGGTTCTGTCATGACCAACAAGTATGCTGAAGGTTATCCAGGAAAACGTTATTATGGTGGATGCGTCAATGTCGATGTCGCGGAAACGATTGCGATTGAACGCGCTAAAAAGTTATTCGATTGTGCATGGGCCAATGTCCAGCCACACTCTGGTACACAGGCCAATATTGAAGTCTACAAAGCTTTGCTCAGTAATGGTGATCGTATCTTAGGTATGTCTTTAGATGCCGGTGGACATCTCTCCCACGGTTATCGTCTTTCTGAATCCGGTATGGATTATGAATCCTTCTTCTATGGTGTTGATGAAAAGACTGGTCTTATTGATTATGATAGAGTTTTAGATATCGCTAGAATTGTTAAACCAAAGCTCATCATCGCTGGTGCTTCCGCTTATCCAAGATTTATCGACTTTAAGAAGTTTAGAGAAATTGCTGATGAAGTTGGCGCTCTTTTGATGGTTGATATGGCGCATATCGCCGGTCTTGTTGCCGGTGGTGCTCATCCAAGCCCACTTCCTTATGCAGATGTGGTTACTACCACCACGCATAAAACCTTAAGAGGTCCAAGAGGTGGTTTGATTCTCTCTAACAATAAAGAACTAGGTAAGAAGATCGATCGTGCTGTCTTCCCACGTTGTCAGGGTGGTCCATTAGAAAATACCATCGCTGCTAAGGCGGTTGCCTTTGGTGAAGATCTGAAACCAGAATTCAAAACTTATGCCGCTCAAATTGTCGCTAATGCCAAAGCCTTGGCTGATGAATTAGCCAAAGCTGGTTTACCAATTGTCACCGATGGTACGGATAACCATCTCATGTTGGTCAATGTCAAAGATACCTTCGATGTCACTGGTTTACAGGCGCAGTTGTTATTAGAATCTGTCAATATCACCTGCAATAAGAACTCCATTCCTGGCGATAAGGAAAAGCCAGCCTATACTTCTGGTATCAGACTTGGTACTCCAGCCATGACCACTCGTGGTTTCAAGGAAGAAGAGTTCCGTTTGGTCGGTAGATTGATTGCGACCGTCTTAAAGAATCCAGAAGACACGGCTTTGCACGCAAAAGTGAAAGAAGAAGTGCACAATTTGACTGAAAAGTTCCCACTTCCTTACGAAAAAGACTAATTTTCTAAAATTTATTCTCAAGGCCCAAATTGAATTCTATGAACGAATTCATGGGCCTTTTTGCGTGCATTTAGTGCAAAAACGAGAAATAATGACAAATTTTGAGATAAACATAAGGGAAAATAAAATCATAATGCGCAATTAGTGCGCATTTTCATGTATACAAGTATAAAACAAGCGCTTTTCTACCAAGTTTAAACTTGGTATAATCAAGGCACGAGGTTTAAATTGCGATGATAAAGAAAACAACTCACATCAATGACCCGTTAAAACTTCTGGAAATTCTGCCCACGGTTCAGGCACCAATTCCAGAATATTTGTATTTAGCGACGTCAAATGCAAGATGTCCCAAGGCTGAAATCTTTATCAAGGAAGGTGACTACGTCAAGTGCGGTCAACAGATCGGTATCAGACACGCTGCCTTTTTTGATCAGCCTATCCATTCTTCGTGTTCGGGTGTTTTTGAAGGTTATGAAAAGCACTATCACAGAAGTGGTAAACAGATTGACTTTTTAAAGATTCACAATGATTTCAAGGATGTCTGGGATGAATCCGTTCATACAAGAACTGATGAAGAAATCGCCAAGATGACCAAAGCGGAAATGACGGAGATCATCAAGCAGACGGCTTCTGTCGGTTTGGGTGGTTCTTCCTTCCCATCTTATATCAAGATGCAGACGGATCGACCGATTAAAACTATCTTGATCAATGGTATTGAATGCGAACCCTACATCAATGCTGATAAGAGAACCATGATGGAAGATGCGCCAAAGTTATTGGAAGGTATTCTCTTCCTCATGCAGGCTTTTAACTGCCACGATGCTCGTATTTGTGTCAAAGCCATTCATACTGAAATCTTTGTCTACTACAACTATCTTCTCTCGCAAGACAAATACAAAGGCATCACCATGTCCCCAATGAAGAATTATTATCCTCAGGGTTGGGAAATCGCCATGATCAAACAGGCGACGGGTATTGATGTTCCATCTGGTCATTTACCTAGTGAATTCGGCATTATGAACTTCAACTCTTCCTCGGTTGTCGGTATTCAGCAAGCTATCAGAGAAAATAAACCTGTCACGGATAGAAGAGTCACGGTTACTGGTAATGGTATCAACAAACCAGCGAACTTCGAAGTTCGTATCGGCACCCCAGTCAGATACTTGATTGAACAGTGCGGTGGCTATAAGAATCCCAATATGCCAAAGGTCTTCATCCTTGGTGGCCCGATGATGGGCGCTAGTGAATCGGATGAGGATTGTATCTGCACCAAGACGGTGACTTCCATCATCGTTTTAGATCATGTCGAACACAAGGAAGAAGCTTGTATTCGCTGCGGTTCTTGTGTCTTATCCTGCCCGGTTGGTTTACAACCGGTCACCATCATGAATGCGATGAAGCATACGCCGGTGGATAAAGCCAAAATCAAGATGCTCAATCCACTCAAGTGCATTGAATGCGGTCTATGCACTTATAGCTGTACTTCTAAAATTCATGTCACGGATTACATTCGTAGAGCCAAGACAATTGCGAGGTTGAAATAATGGATAGTAAAGTTCAATTCATTAAAGAGAGCGCACCGCATATCAGAAGAAAAGACTCTCTCAACCGTATGATGATGGATGTCGTCATCGGTTTGCTTCCAGTTGTTATTTTTGCTTTTATCGCTGCTCCTTTAGCAGCCTTACGTAACTTGCTTGTCTCCATCGCCACGATGGAACTGGCGGAGTTTATCTTCGTTCTCATCATGAACCGTATTCCTTATGACGGTAAGAAATACACCTTCAAGGATCATTGGAAGAACGCGATTTCCAAATATCGTTTATCCAATGTCACGGTTCCGCTTGTCTCAGCGATTATCTATGCGCTTATCATGCCAAGCTACATGGAAGCTGGCTATGAATACTTGATGTATGTCGCGTTGATTGTCGGTGCTGTCTTTGGTCTTGCCATCGGTAAGTTGGTCTTTGGCGGTACTGGTAACAATATCTTCAACCCAGCGGCTGTCGGTATGGTCTTTGCCAAAGCCTGCTTTGGTTCTCACTACGTCTACTTCCAGCCATTTGTCTCTGATGGTGGTCAGATCGTCTCTGCTGGTGCGACCTCGTTAGGTTCTGATTTTGTCGATATTGCCAGCAAGTCCTTCTTGACGGACAACTATTCCTTGATGGATTTACTCCTCGGTCGTATTCCAGGCTTGATGGGTGAAATCTGTAAGGTTGCTATCATTGTCGGCTTCATCTATATGTTCATCCGTCACACCATCGACTGGAGAATCAGCGCTTCTTATGTCGGCACTTTCTTCATCATGATGTTGATTGCTGGTTTGATTGTTCATGGTGCTGATAACAGCATCAGCCCATTCTACTTTGCTACCTATCATTTGTTATCTGGTGGTGTCTTATTTGCTGCTGTCTATATGGCAACTGACCCAGTCACTTCGCCAATCACTCGTCCAGGTAGAGTTCTCTATGGTGTCATATTAGCTGTCTGTACTACCTTTATCCGTCTCTTTGGTTCCTTACCAGAAGGTGTTGTCTATTCCATCCTTATTGGTAATATGCTCACTTCTGTCATCGATTATCCAAAGTGGTCCAGCAACAAGTTCTCCTGGAAGAATATCCTCTGGCCAGTGGGTGTCTTTGTCTTCTTCACGCTCATCCTTGTCTGGTCGTTATGTGTGGAGGTTCTTTAGTTATGAATGAGTTTACCAAGAATCTTCTCAAGACGAGTTCGGTCTTGATGATCATCGCTGGTGGTGCTGCTTTACTTGTCGGTGCTACTAACGCTTTGACCGCACCAGTCATCGAACAGAATAACATCATCAAAGAAAAGACGATGTTATCGAAAGTCTATGGTGAAACTGCCGACTATCTGGAATGGAAATCCGATAGCACAGATGAAAAAATCAAAGCGGATGGTGTCTATTTAGAAAGTCTGTCTTTGAAATATGTCACCAAGGTCTGGACTGCCAGAAATGGTAGTGAAGACTTAGGTTATGTCGCTCGTTTCTATGGTAAGAATGGCTATGGTGATGTCGATATGTTAGTCCAGGTCAGCCTGGAGGGCAGTCTTGGAAATCTCTTTATCATCTCTGATACCATGTCCTATAAAGCGAAGTTGGAATCCGGTTATATCGATCCTTATAACGCGAGTGAAAAAGATGGTAAAGAAGCAGCCCTCAATGATGTGAAATGCGGTGCCACCTTTGCTGCTAAACTCGTCCGAAACGGTGTTCAGGAAGCTTTGAAAGTCTGTACCAAGACGTTATCGAGTACTGCACTTGTCAGCCTGGATGTCAGTTTGAGTAATCATGAAGAGCAAACGATGACTTACACGTTTGCAGAAGGGAGATAAACGCTATGGCGGAAAAAGTTCAATCCAAACATAGAGAAAGTTTCGTCTCCGGTATCATCAGACAAAACCCACTATTCATTTCCATGTTGGGTACCTGTCCTGCCCTTGCCGTCACTACCTCTATTGAATCGGCTTTCGGTATGGGTCTTCTCTTCACGTTCGTTCTCCTTTGCTCCAATGTCATCATCTCTTTACTAAAGAAGTTGATTCCTGAAGTTGTTCATACACCTTGCTATATTGTTGTCATCGCCGCTTTCGTTACCATCACCAAGATGTTTACCGAAGCCTTCCTTCCAGAGTTGTATTCAACGTTAGGTGTCTTCTTATCCTTACTAGTCGTCAACTGTATCGTCCTTGGTAGAGCAGAAGCCTTTGCCAACAAGAACACGGTTGCTGATTCCTTCCTTGATGCGATCGGTAATGGTATTGGTTATACCTTAGCCATCTGTATTATCGCCTTCTTCAGAGAAGCCTTAGGTACTGGTGGTATCACCATCGGTAAGATCTTCACCTTCCTTCCACAGTTCACACTTCCATTATTGAAGTATCCAGGTACCAATATCGATATGTCGATGTCCGTCTTTACGGATTCTGCGGGTGGTTTCATCGTCATGGGTCTTGCTTTAGCGGTCATCATGGCAATTGAAAACAAGAAGAATACCAAGAAGAAAGTCGATGCTAAGATCAAGATGCAGCAGGAAATGGCTGCTAAGAAAGCTGCCGCTGCTAAAGCCGCTGCCGCTAAGTCTCCAGCTCCAGCTGTTGCGACTGCCAATGCTGCTATAGCTACGCCTGTTGCTGAGACAAAGAAGGAGGAGAAATAATTATGAACCCAGCTGTTCCATATATTGTCACATTCCTTCTTGCTATCGTCTCTTCCATGTTGATTGATAACGTCGTCTTAAGTCGTTTCTATGGTATCTGTTCCTTCATCGGTGTCGGTAACAAACCAAAAGCGGCCTTCTCTATGGGTTTGGCGGTCACCTTCGTCACCATCATGGCGGCCTTGGTCTGTTGGCCGATCTACACGTTTGTCTTACAGCCATTACAGATTCCATTCATGGATACTTTGACCTACATCTTAGTCATCGCATCCTTGGTTCAGATTGTCGGTCTGTTCATCAAGAAATACTCTCCAGCACTTTATAAAGCCTTTGGTATCTATCTTCCATTGATCACGACCAACTGCGCGGTCTTGGGTGTTGTTCAGGGTAACACAGATTCCGGTTTATCCTTCGGTATGTCCATGGCTAACGCCATCGGTACTGCTATCGGTTTCGTCATTGTCATTGTCATCTTCTCCTTTATCCGTATTCGTTTAGAAGAATATAAGACGCCCAAAGCCTTCCGTGGTATCGCCATCGCCTTGATTACAGCGGCCTTGATGTCGATTGCCTTCTTAGGCTTCAGCGGCATGGTCCCGAGTAACTAATATGCCAGATTGGGTCAGATGGTTACTCGCTGTTGGAATCTTAGTTGTCTTGCTTGCTATCTTTATCATCTCCTTTGTGTTATATCGGAAAACACCGGTACCCAAAGGTTGTGAAGAGTTTGAGAAGCCAAGTGAGGCCAAGTGTCATGGCTGTAATCAGACAGAATGTCACTTCAATCTCTACTACAATGATCCGGTAGAGAAAGCCAAAGAAGAAGTCCAACAGGAACAAACAGAAGAACAAAGACAAGAAACTCAAAAGGAGGAAAATTAATATGGATCTATGGTTGATCATGTTGATTGCTGGTGGTGTATTACTCGTCATCGGTTTAGCCTTAGGTGTACTGATCTGTATCGCTGAGAAATTCCTTCATGTCGAAGAGGATCCTCGTATTGCTGAGGTCGAAAAGATGTTACCAAATGTCAACTGCGGTGCTTGTGGTCATGCGGGTTGTCATGATATGGCGGAAGCGATTGTCTCTGGTGAACAGCAGAAGTTATCTGATTGTAAGCCCGGTAAGAAAGACAAGAACTTCGACCCGATTATCGAGTACATGAAATCTCATCCGGATAAGGATGGTAAGGTTCACGCTCCAACAATTTAATGTAGAATGATTGACTCCTTCTAGCGGTCTTGAAAAAAGCCTTAGACAGATTGCTAAGGCTAGATTCACGATGATGCTAGAAGGAGTTTTTCTATGGTTTAGTTAGTTTCGATCGCCGTTTTCATGGGTGATGAAGTGATAGGGTTGGGCGCAATCAAGATCATCGCCATCCCCGTTATCAGAAGTGTGATTCTTATCTCGAATCATATTCTTATCTTCTTGGGAGACGAGCATACGAGTGTTGTATTCATCTAGATTGCCAAGACTGGCATGACCGACAATGGGTTTGTTTTGGCTTGGTAAACGTTTGTTACAATGAGGGCAGACAAAATCAAACTCTGGTACTTCTTGTTGACAATACGGGCAAATTCTCATGAATATCATCCTCGATTCATTTAGCAATATTCTACTACTTTTGGCATAAACGTGAGTAAGCAATTTGTAATTTTGAAAGAGAAGAAATATAATGTATGCAAAGGACGGCTGATTAAATGACGAAAAAAACGATTGCAGCATTTATCTACGATTTTGACCACACATTAAGTACGACGGATATGCAGAACTACTCTTTCTTCCCATCCTTGAATATTGAACCAAAAGAATTCTGGGATTCTTCAAATGTTCTTTCTAAGAAGGAACATATGGATCCTCTTCTCTCTTATATGTTCCTGATGGTTCAGGAATCCAAGAAGAGAGGTATACCGATCAAACGTGAAACGTTAGTAGAACTTGGTAAGGCGATTCAGTTCTTCCCAGGTGTCTTAGGTTGGTTTTCTCGTTTGAACGAATATGGTAAGACCAAGGGTGTTGAAGTTCAGCACTATATCATCTCTTCTGGTAACAAAGAGATCATTGAAGGTAGTGCCATTTATAAGTTCTTCAAGAAGGTTTATGCTTGTGAATTCCTTTTTGACGAGAATGATGATGCTATCTGGCCAAAATCTGTTATCAACTATACGACTAAGACCCAGTTCATCTATCGTATCAACAAAGGTGTTCTGGATTTGGCTGAAAATGATAAGGTCAACGCTTCGATGAATGATATTGATAAACCGATTCCGTTTGCCAATATGATTTATATCGCTGATGGTTTGACGGATGTTCCATGTATGAAACTTGTCAAGACCAACGGTGGTACTTCTATTGCTGTCTATGACAAGAACAAGAAACCAGCAAAGAAGCTGTTTGATGATGGTCGTGTCGATTTCTTGTGTGAAGCGGATTATTCTGAAAATACTCAGCTTGACACCATCGCGAAACTCATCATCGATAAGATTGCTCCTATGGATCAGCTTTATAAGATCCATAACATGCAGATCTTAGAAGAAAAGAAGTAAATATTCTATAAGTCGTTTTCTTTTGTGAGAACGGCTTTTCTTTTGGTTTTTTCTCTACTTTTAGTTGAAAAAGCCAACTCAACCAACGGTTTGTATACTCTTGTTGTGCCGTTTGCTAGACTTAAGCCAAGGAGGAAAGCTCATGAACCAGATCAAAACGGGTAAGTTTATCGCTGACTGTCGTAAAAGTAAAAATATGACGCAGATGCAGTTAGCGGAAAAACTAGGATTGACAGATAGAGCAATATCCAAATGGGAATGTGGTAAGTCTATGCCTGATGCTTCTATCATGCTTGATCTTTGTAAAGAGTTAGACATCAGCGTCAACGAACTATTAACAGGAGAAAGATTAGAAATGAAAGACTATAACAAACAAGCGGAAGAGAATTTACTTCAGATGACCAAAAGAAAAGAAGAAGCAGATAAAAGACTTTTAGCAGCGGAAATCGCTTTAGGTACTATTTCGACAATATTCCTTTTGACTTTGGTATTATTGGCTGCCTTATTACCGATGGAAGTCTGGTTGAGAATTGTCTTGATTGTCACGGGATTCATCTTCTTTATCATCGCTATCTATTTCTGTTTGAAAATTGAACAGAAAGCCGGATATTATGAATGCGAGCATTGTCATCATCGTTATGTTCCGAGTTTTTCTAGTGTCTTATGGGCTCCCCATATGGGAAGAACCAGATATATGAAATGCCCACATTGCCATAAACATTCTTGGCAGAAGAAGGTTATTTCTGAAAAAGAGGAATAATTGGAACGTGAGCTTTCCAACGTGTTGTTGAAGGGGCGAATTAAGCGAAGAAAAAAGGGGCTGTCCAACCACATAGATATGTGTGAACGGGCAGCCCTTTTCTGTAGAATTGAACTTTAATTCTTGTCTTGGTAGAATAAAAAGAG
>CACXYG010000005.1 GCA_902771745.1 uncultured Erysipelotrichaceae bacterium
CTTGCTGGTTCTATGGAAGGTGGTGGAAGCTTCCCAGTCTTACTTTATATCGTTTGGTTCTTTAAGGGCTTCGGTATGTCTTTAGTCCACCTCAACTCCTTCCCGATGGTTGTTGAACTTTGTAACGCCAAGAAGATCGGTGCTTTCACCGGTTATTACTACGCCTCTTCTATGGCTGCTCAGACCATCACTCCTATCGCCTTAGGTACTCTCTTACTTGCCGATAATATCAACTTTGGTTTCTTGCCTGTCTATGCTTCTATCTGTTTGGGAATCTCTATTATCATCTTCTCCTTTGTCAAGAACATCAAAACCAATAAGACTGAAATCAAGAAGGGTCTAGAAGGTATCGGTGCTGACGATTAATTGAGGTTCACTATGAAAAAACAAGAAGCTATCTCTAAAGTAAATCCGTTGTTTTTAGAAGGTATCTGTCATCGTGGTCTTCACAATGACGAATACACTGAAAATGGTCTTAAGGCATTCAAAAACGCCCTTGACCATCATATGGCAATAGAACTAGATGTTCATCTTACCACCGATAACCAGTTGGTAGTCTTTCATGATTCTGATTTGAAACGCTGTACTGGAAAAGAAGGTATCATTGAAGACTTCAGTCTAAAAGAAATCAAAGAGAACTATCGTCTTCTCGACGGTGAGGAAATCACGTCTCTCCAAGAAGTCTTTGCCTTGATTCAAGAACAGGTTCCCATTGTAGTAGAACTCAAGGTATGGAAGAAAAACTATAAGCCATTAGCTGCTCGAGTCTTAGAAGAACTGAAAGTCATCAAAGACAAAAAGAATATCATGCTGATATCTTTTGATCCGCGAGCTTTGTTCCCACTGAAGAATTCCGGTTTTATCAGACAATTGCTTGTTGCCCATGATGGCAAACACGAATATGTCTACTTCTTCCGTCATTTCTTTGAAGGTGTTGATCTCCAGTACACATTCTTAGAGATGAAGAAGGTAAGACGCTACTGCAAAAAGCATTTTGTGAACATCTGGACAGTCGAAGACAAGAAGGTTGTCGATGCTTCTCTTCCTTATGTGGATACCATCACCTTCCAGTTGATGGATCAAGACTACGTAAGAAACAAACTCAACTCAAAAAAGCTAGTTGAAAATCATTCAAAATAAAGCGTCGTATTTTAAAATTGAGATAGTGATTGAATCACTATCTCATTTTATGTAACGCTGCTGCTAACAGGCCGCCAACTCTGGCGTTATTCTCAATCAAAGCCATGTTCGTCTTAAGAGAATTACCACCGGTCAAGCCAACCAGTTTATCTAAGAGATAAGGTGTGACTCTCTTACCTGTGATACCATCTTTTTCCATCATAGCGATGGCTTCCTTGATCTTCTCATCCATCCATGAGGCATCTAGAGAATATTCTTCAGGAACAGGATTTAAAATCAAAGCACCCTGCTTGAGACCTAAGACATCTGCGTTATGTATGATATGAGCTAATTCCTCTGGAGAATCCACCCACTGATCTAAATCATAATTAGAAGTAGAGGTATAGAAGAGCGGAACCTTCTTAGTCTTATAACCGATAACTTCCACACCGGCTGTTTCTAGATATTCCAATGTTCGAGGAATATCTAAAATTGCTTTTGGTCCAGCACAGATGACATTAACATCCGTCTTTGCAAATTCACCAAGGTCCGTGGAAACATCCATCGTCTCATTAAATCCACGATGAACGCCACCAATACCGCCAGTAGAGAAGACTTTGATATGTGCCATTTTAGCTAAAATCATGGTGGCAGCCACAGTGGTCGAACCATTCAATCCCTGGGCTGTGACATATGGTAAGTCACGTCTGGAGACTTTCATGGCTTGCATATTCTTGCCCAATTCTTCAATCTCTTCTTTGCTCAAACCAATTTTGATCTGACCTTTGATGATACCGATGGTGTAAGGTTCGCCACCCGCCTTACGAATGGCTTCTTCACAAGCTAAAGCACATTCCACGTTCTGTGGATAAGGCATACCATGGGTCAAAACGGTTGTCTCTAAAGCGACGGCAGGTCTATCGGATAAATCCGTAATCTGCTTTAAGTTTTCTTCTAATGTCATAATCTATTTTCCTTTTACTTTTCTGTGATGCGATAAGTGATGAAATGAGAATATACTTCGTTGGCTTTTAAAATAAAGTGATCAAGAACGAATTGTTGAGGTTCAATCGCAATACCTCTACGCATATTTCTATAAAGATGTGGATTGTTGACAAAATCAACAGGAACAAGAGTAGAATCCACATAGAGATTGACGGCATCAAAATCGGTGTAGCATTCCACCTGATATTTATCATTGGATAAGATGACTTGTGGTTCAACATCGTTGATATTATCAAAGACAAAAGCGTGATCCAGATTTCCAATATCAGGAATCTCTTCCTGAATCTGGTCTAACTTATCGCCAAGTCTGGCACCAGCAGTGAAATCCAGATAAGAAGGAACTCTCTCTTTTCCGGTGATGAGTTTGCTCTCATCGCGGAAAGTACCATACTTAGAAGCTTTGATCTGAAGGTTATAATCGCTGATGTTTTCATCACCAGCAAAATTCCAATACATGTGATTTGATAATGAAATCAATGTATCTTTATCGCTAACAGCCTCATATTTAATCGTTAAGATGTTTAAATCTTTCGATATCATATAGATGACTTTGACATTTAAATTACCAGGGAAGCCACAATCTCCATCAGGAGAAGTCGCTTTAAAGATAACCGATAAGCTCTGATCATTCTCAACCACTTCATAAGTGTAGTTTTTATAAATCATGCTGTTGCGGTATCCGCCGTGAACACAAATACCAGGTTCAAATTCATCTAACTGATAGGGGACGCCATCAATTTCACCTGTAGAAGGGATACGGCCGATAAAACGGGAAACAGTTTTACCAAAAAGCTGAGGAGACTGTAAGTATGCCTGTTCCTCTTTCATCTGCAATATCAATGGCTTTCCATGAAGTGTCAGTGACCTGACACCAGCTCCTAAAGTAGAGAAAACGCCTTTAAGTCCTTTATGGTTATCCAATTCGATATATTCTGATTCAAGAGTAGTCATACTCTGCCTCCTCAGCGATTATTTGTTTGATTGACGATTATTCAGCTTTTGGTGCTTCAGCAGCTGGAGCTGGTTCATTGGCTTTTAAAGTGCCGTTCTTATAAGCTTCATATCTGAAGTCGAGGTCATCAGAGAAGAATGGAACAACATGAGCGTTGAATTCATTTCTCTTGGCTTCATCCTTCTGGCTTTCCACCCATAACTGATGAATTCTTTCAGCAGCCTTCTGCTGTTCTTCATTTGGAGCAGATAACTTATTGTTATTGAAGATATCAACAACAAGAATCTGGACTCTCTTTAATTCATTATTGGCAGAGAAAGCATATCTGGACTTGGTTTCAGCATCATCATAGCAGAAGATGAGATTGAACTTATATGGGTTGTTCTGATTTTCTGGATTTGGAATGTTGAACTGAACACCGGAGTTGGTCTGACCAGATAATAACTGGGCACCAGCAGCGATGGTCTGATAAGAAGGTAATAATCTATGAGCTAAAAGTTCCGTGATCATATCGACTCTGGATCTGACAGTCTGATCATTGCCGACGATAAGTCTTAAATGCTTGGAATCTGGAGTGACAGAGAAGAGATACTGGCCACCGAAAGATAAAGAGACACAGGTGACAAAGTAAATCTTGGAAACATAATCGAAATAACGATAGATTTCCATCATGGTGACATCTCTACCGATAGAAGACTTTAACTTGACTTCAACACCGTTGTTTTCTAACTTGTTTTCAAGAAGAATCTCATATTCATGAGTTTCACCAGTGATGAGAGGAGCCTTGTCCAAACCTAAAGCTGGTTTGACATCTCTATCATAGTGTCTGGTCTTTTCAACAGCCTGCTGAATATCGCTGATTTCAGTAGCGGTGCCGTCTTCTTTGACATTGAAAACACGATAAACGAGAAGAGGCATATCCGCACCTAAGCAATAGCAATCGGTGGAACCGTCTTCCTGTTTTTCACTATAGACTAAATCTAATTTAGCAGTTCTCTTAAAAACAAAATTCTGAGCAGTCTGATCGGCTACTTCCTGAATCTTAGTGAGCATTTCCTGTTCGGTCATAATTAAAGTTCTCCTTTTTGAATAGCTTGCACACGAATATACATATTATAGTGTGTTTTGGTTTCAATTTCCACTAATTGTTAAAAGCGCTAACAATTCCTATTTCACATTATTTTCTTAATAAAATTGGTGGGAAAATCCCACCAATAAACTACTTCTTCTCAATCAGATACAAACGAGCGCCAAAATCTCCCATCAATCTGACTCTGTCATCATAGCCAACACCTGACCACTCTTGTGCTAAAACACAGCCGATATCACCAAGAACACCACCAGAAGCAACACCTTTTTCTTGTTCCGTGGTCATATCTCTGTATCGGGAAACAGCATTGATCAAAGTTCCCTCTGGAATGAGATGGAATGGCAAGACATAGTTGATCAAGTTACCAAACCTTCTCAGAGGAATACTCTCTTTTCTCGTTTCATACTGATAGAGAGATTCTTCCTCAAGGCCAAAGCAACGAAGTCTTTCTTCCATCGGATTTGGTTTCTGAATCTTGGAATAGATAGAAACCAAGGCTTCCTTCTCACCCAAGGCTTCCATCATCTTTCTTTCCGAATCGATATAGCTTCTATCCTGATAGACCTTACCCCATTGGAAAGTCATACGATGATCCTTATAGAACTGAATCTGCTTGGCGACAATATCACAATCGCGTTTGGATAAATCCAAAAGATCTAATTCATAACCAAGAACACCAAAGGCTGCTGTATCAAACTTTGTATCAAATGGCGTATAACGAAGCATCTGATTGCTCGTCTTAGCCGCTACGTGATTAGACATGACGGATAACGGATAACCAAGTAAACCGCCTTCCTGAATCAGACATCTCTGATAGCAATCAGTATCATCACTCATCCAGGATTGAGCAAAGAAGTTTAACATACCCAAATCAAAACGATTACCACCAGAAGCACAGTTTTCAAATAAGACATCAGGGAAGTCTTTGACCAGTCTTCTTATCACCGCATATAAACCGGTGATGTAATCATAGAAGAAGGTTCCATCACGATTATCAAAGTCAGAGATGTCACGGTTATAATCCCATTTCAAATAGGAGATATTACCGCTCTTTAACGTTTGAGAAACTACATCATAGACAAAATCTTGAACTTCCTTGTTTCGCAAATCCAACACGTACTGATAACGACCGATAGATGGCTTATGGAATTTATCATGAATCACCCAATCAGGATGTTCATGATAGGTCTTGGTATCGGCATTGACCATCTCTGGTTCCATCCAGATACCAAACTTCATACCAAGTTTATTGGCTTCTTGAGCAAGTCTATCTAAACCGCCAGGAAGCTTCTTTTCATTGACATCCCAGTCACCAAGACCATGACTATCATCATTACGAGTAGAAAACCATCCATCATCTAAGACAAAGAGTTCCACGCCTAAAGAAGCAGCTTTCTTCATCAGGCTGATGATCTTCCCCTTGTTGAATTTCATAAAAGTGGCTTCCCAGTTGTTATAAGCGACTGGACGAGGAGTATTCTTCCATCTTTCTGGAATGACATGTTCATTGACAAAGTCATGGAAGTTTGAAGAAAGATCGTTGACACCATCCTTAGAATAAGACATCACCGCTACTGGGGTGATGAAGTTTTCATCACGGTTTAATTTCTTGTTAAACAATGTAGAAGAAATACCGACCTGTACTCTGATATCACCAAAAGAATCCATCTCAATGCTATTTTCAAAGTTCGAAGAATACATGAGATTGAAGCCATAACAAGAACCGTGCTGATAACTTCCTTCCTTCTCTTTTAAAAGGAAGAAAGGATTATGACGATGGGAAGAAGAACCACGAAGACTCTCTAAGACAAATCGACCCGAAGTCAAAGGCTGTTTCTGAATCTGGAGTTCACCAGCCCAGTTACCATACGTAGACCACAATTCAAATTCTTTGTTGTTGACCAAAGGTAACTGCAATGAGGCTATCTTATTGATACTGATTTGACTATCGCCCTGATTGATGATTTCACTATATTGGGCAATCACATTCTCCTTTTCAAACAGAATGTAATGCAGATCAAGAAGAACATGCATCGCCTTCTCTTCTAAATGAAGAATGACTTCTTCGTTACCGCCATGGGGGAAAGGAAGAAGTTCAAAAGGCTGCACTTCTCTTTTCTCAATCGCACGGAAAGTAAAATCAAAAATAGAAGACTCTTCACTATTTAAAATGATGGAAGGAGCAAAGAAATCAGATTTACCTAACGTCGAGACAGCTAATTTCATATGATCGAGAGAAAGATTGACAAACTCCTTATCATAAGCGGTCGAACATCCCTGATTATAGGGATAAGTTCTCGTTAAAGAAGAAGCTTCTTCTAAGCTATGGATTCTTCTACCATAATACTCGACGACAAGTTTCTTCACCTCATTGACATGAAGTAAAAGAGAAGTCTTATCTGTCGATAACAAGAAATATTCTTCGTTTTGTTCCAGCATAGTTAAATTCCTCACATTTTAATTATATAAGAAAGTCCCACTGTTGAGGTGGGACTTTCTATGGATTATGAATTCGTTTTATTCTTCAAGTTGATTCGTCTGTTCCTTTTGTTCAGCGACAAGAGAACTGACAGAAGTTTCTTCAGCCGCTAGTTTAGCATCAGCAGCATGTCTGGCTTCCAAATCAGCAACAATCTGTTTTTCCATATCTTCATCGATCTTATAACCAAAGTGAAGCAAGAGTAAACAAGCGGCAAAGACAGCTAAGATAATACCGATGATAATAACACCAAAGATCGTCAACTGCTGAGACTTATTAGTCCAGGTATACGCACCTTCAATGGCCTCATCCATGGTGGCATAAGTCACACCAGTCGTCGCATCTGTATAAGACTGGAAGCCACTATAGATATTGTGAGCTTCCGCAGTAGAGATTCTATTTAAGATGACCTGTGTACCTGTGATGACAAAGGTCAAGTTACGAATACCCGTCTGCAAGGCCGAACCTAACTTAACATCCAAAGGTCTCCAAGCAAAGGCGACAGCCTCTTTACGTTCACCATACTTCCATTCCTGATAGTCAATAGCATCCTGGAACATAACCAGTAAGGCAAGATAGAAGATACCAGTAGCCGCAAAGAAGAAGAAGCAGGCGATGAAGATCAAGAAGTGAGTACCACCAAAGACAAAGCCTAAAGCAGAACCTAAATCCGTGACACCACTTGGATCAGAATAAGCAATTGGGTTTTCACCAAAGACAGGGAAGCCAAAGAAGAAGAATAAGAGATAAGCAGCTAAGATGACAATAGAGGAGATGAAGATGATTTGTTTCTTTTTGAATTTCTTAACCAGCATCGGATAGAAGACTTGGGCGAGAAGCGTACCAGCGACATAGACAACTGACATACCCGTAGCCATATAACCGCCGACACTGTAATTGTAAAGAAGATAGTAGTAGTTAAGACCGATACCAGTAAGTAAACCAGAACCGATGTAATACAAGAACATAACAATAACAATAACTAATAACTGTTTGTTCTTGATAACAATCTTGAATAAATCTAAGAAATGGGAGTTTTCAGAAATCTCTTCCTGTTTGACATCTCTTTCTCTTTCCTGGCAGAAGAAATAGATAGCAGCCTGAGAGACCAAGAATAAAATAGAAATGACAATACCACTACCCGCATAAGCGGTCTGAGCACCAAGCATGGAAGGAAGAAGGAACATCAACAAGTTCATGACGAAGGCACCGATGGTGGTAGCGATGGTGACGTTGGTGGTTAATTTTGCTCTTTCCGTTGGATCATTGGTTAAGGATGGTAACATGGACCAATAACCAATATCGTTCATTGTGAAGAAGGTATCCCATAAGAAGTAGAAGACTAACATACAGGCGACATAGCCCCAACCGGTGACACCAAGAGGACCGACGATGAACATCAAGGTGACAGCGACCGCATTACCAATCGCACCGATTAAGATCCATGGTTTGTACTTACCTGCTTTGAAGTGGAACTTCTCAACTAAGAAACCCATGATTGGGTCGTTGATACCATCCCAGACAAGCGCGATCATCATGAAGATGGTGATGACGTGCATCTGAGCGGTGTATTCTTCAAAGTCTGGTGATAAGACACCTGCAGTCATCGCATACTGCAATAAGAATGTACCGACCAAAGCATAACAGGCATCTCTGAAGATACCAGACCATGGGTAGATGGCTTTTGTCAGCTTAGGAACGGTGTTACCTGAATAGGTTGTTCTTTCCCTTCCGGCCATAAATGATTCCTCCATATTTGGAAACTAAAACTAAGTGTTGGGTTTCCATGATTATTGTAAGTGCTTCCACCTACAAAATCAATACTTTTTTCGTCTAAATATTAATATATACAATTTTAACCATTTTTTCTTATGTTTTTGTTCTCTGCATATACAAATTCATCAATCTGAAACAATTCCTATGACATTGAAAACCCTTACTCGTCAATTCTTCTTTCCAGCCATAATTCCATTAATGGTATAATGTTGACATGCTAGTTTTTGATACAATTTGCGCTTTAGCAACCCCACCTTATAAATCCGCCTTAGCGACCATTCGACTCTCTGGAGAAAAAACTCTGGATATTCTTTCTCATATCATTGTGAAAGACGTTTCTCAAATCAAGCCAAACATGGCTTATTTTGTCAAACTCTATCAGGATAAAAATCGTCCTGATGAAATGATTGATGAAGTGGTCTTGACCTTCTATAAAGGTCCAAAGTCCTATACCGGTTTTGATACTGTGGAATTCTCAACCCATGGCAGCATGATCGTGGTTGAGGAAGTTTTAGATACCTTAGTGAAATATGGTGCCAGAAGAGCACAAAAGGGTGAATTTTCTGCTCAGGCCTACTTCAATGGCAAGATGGATTTATTAAAAGCCGAAGGTATCAATGATTTGATCAACGCCACTTCTAAAAGAGCCAAGACTTTAGCAACCAAAACCTTGAGTGGTGAAAACACCAAGTTTGCCATCTCCTTAAAGACCACCCTTTTAGATTACATGTCTCGTTTGGAGTACTTTGTAGAAAACCAGTATGATGATGAGCAGTTAGATGATTATTCTGGTGAATTAAATCAAATCGGTACTTCTTTAAAAACCAACATCCTGGAAGTTGGTGAAATCATCGAAAAGACCAAGAAAGCAAACCGACAGTATCAAGGTTTTAATGTTGCGATTGTTGGTGAACCTAACGTTGGTAAATCCACTCTTTTAAATGCTTTATTGCAAGAAGACAAGGCCATCGTCTCACCCATTCCGGGAACGACCAGAGATGTTGTTGAAGGAGAAAAAGAAATCAACGGATTGCTCTTCCGTTTTAAAGATACCGCTGGTTTAAGAAAGACGGATGATTACGTTGAAAACCTCGGTATTGAACGCTCCTATAAGACCATGGAGAAAGCAGATTTGATCCTGCTTGCCTCTGATTGTGGTTTCAACGATATCGACGCCAACAAAGAAGTTCAAAACATCATCAAGAACAAACCCGTCATCAAGATCGCTACCAAAAGAGATATCAATACCTCTTCTGATTTAGCGGATATCTCCATCTGTTCAACCACCGATGCTCTTCATCCGCTCATCGACTTGATCATGAGCAAACTTGATTTGACCCAAAAAGAAGAATCCAGCTTCTTAGGTAAGAGAGAAGAAGAATACTTAGAAAGAATTCATAGCCAGATGAAACAGGCTTATGATGCGATTTATGATACCTATCAAATCGATATTGTCTCTGACACACTGAGAACCGCTATCAACTCCATCAATGATTTAATGGGTAAATGTGAAGGTCAGACGATGGAAGATATTTATCAGACCCTCTTTTCTAAGTTCTGTTTAGGTAAGTAATATGAGAATTATCGATACCCATTGTCATTATAACGACGATCAGATCTATCCTATTGTCGATGAAGTCATCACCAGAGCAAAAGCAGCTGGTGTTCAGGCGATATTCAATAACGGAGACTCTTTAGCATCCTTTACTCGTATTTTAGAGTTGCAGGAAAAATATCCGGATTTTTGTCATTCTGTCTTAGGTATTCATCCTGAGCATGCTGCTCATGACCAGGCTTATTTTGAAGAGAGTTACAGACAGATTAAGAATAATATAGATAAGATTTCCGCTATCGGTGAAATCGGTCTTGATTATCATTATTCAAAAGACCCTGAATATGTTCAGGCCCAGAAATTCCGTTTCATCGAACAGGTTCGTCTAGCCAAAGAACTTCATTTACCTATCGTCGTTCATTCTCGTGACGCAGACTTTGATACGTTAGATATCATCCGTCAGGAATTGCCCGAGAAAGTCGATTTACATTGCTATTCTGGTAGTGTCGAAATCGCTCGTGAATATCTAAAACTCCCGATTGATTTCCGCATCGGTGTTGGTGGGGTGTGCACTTTTAAAAACGCCCGTGTCATCAAGGAAGTCATCCAGTATTGTTCAGAAAAGATCATTCTTACGGAAACGGACGCTCCTTATCTTGCTCCAACTCCTCATCGTGGACAGATGAATGAATCTAGTTATATCCCTTTGATCATTGAAGCTATTGCCTCATTGAAGATGATGGATGTCGAAGAATTAGCTGAAAAGCTCTATCAGCAAGGATTGGATTTCTATGGATTATCCAAATAGAAAATATCTTTACGTCGTCGAAGGAAACAGCGACGAAGACCGTTTAAAGAAACTAGGAGTCAGCTATATCATCAAGACAGGTGGTAAATTCATCCGTCCTGAGATTCCTGCTTTTTTAGCTGAGGTCAGAAAAGTCAGAGATATCGTCTTGCTTTTTGATCCTGATGGACCTGGAAGACAGATCACCAGACTGATTCAGAATAAAGTAGAAGGCTGTATTGTCTTAACCGCAGATAAAAAGAAAGCCATCTATCATAACAAAGTCGGTATCGCTGAGATGAAATTAGAAGATATCAAAGAATTGATTTCTTCTTATCTGGATCACGACAATCAGATCAAAGAAGAAAACCTTCTCACCCAAGAAGATTTCATCGACTTAGGTTTTGTCGGAGCTGGAGGAAAGAAGAAAAGAATGACACTGATAGAAAAGTATCATATGCCCTTTACCTCAGGTAAAAATGTATTGGATGCTTTAAACATGTTAGGTCTCAATAAAGAAGAATTAGAAGAGGAACTATCTGAATGACAGAATTAAATAGAATTCAGACCCTATTAAAAGAATACGGTCTATACGCAAAGAAATCCTTCGGTCAGAACTTTTTGATCAATGAAGGTATCATCAAAAGAATCGTCGACAAGATGGAAGTCGATACTTTTGACACCGTCATTGAAATCGGCCCTGGTCTTGCTTCTTTGACTCTGCCGATGAGTAAGAAGGCTAAGAAACTGATTGCCGTTGATGCCGATAGAGATATGGTCATGGTCTTAAATGACATCTTCAAGGATAGTGAGAACGTCACGATTGTCCAATCTGACTTCTTGCGCTTTGATCCAGATGAAGTCTCCCGTATGGAAAACCGTCTCTTGATTGGTAATCTTCCATATAACATCACTTCTGAATTGATGGAATATATGCTTCAGAAAGGCTTTAAGAGCGCTGGTATGATGGTTCAGAAGGAAGTTGCTGATAAGTTTACCTATGTCGCTGGAAAGAAGGATAACTCTCCTTTAGGCGCCTTTATCAAGATGACTGGTAAACTCACTTTGATCAGCGATGTGGATTCTTCTTCCTTTAATCCTGCACCAAAGGTTCAGTCCGCTTTTATCCGTATCGATCAGAAGAACAAGATCGATTTTGCCTTATATCCGATTGTCAAAGCCTTGTTCAAGGATCCAAACAAGACCATCGGTAACTGCTTGAAGCAATATCACACCTTTGATAAGGCGATTGCTTACTTAAAAGAAAACGATGATGAAAGACTCTCTCTTCGTGCTCGTCAGTTAGAAGCAGAAGACCTTTATTCTCTTGCTCTCTTGATTCAGGAACATAATTAAAGGGCTTTCAAAATTTCAATAATTCCCATAATCTTCGGATTTATGGGAATTTTTAATTCTATTTTTAAAATTAATGTTTGGCTTTTATTTAAATTGACTTAAAATAGACTAACCATGATAGTGGAGGACAAGACATTGAATAAAAAAACACTTTTTCCCATTTTGATATTGTCATCCTTTTTGGCCGGCTGTGGAATCAAAATAACCACCAATACCAACTCTACCTCTTCAAATACCCCAGTCACTTCTTCTACCACCTCTTCTAGTGCTGAAGAATCTAGTAGTGTTGAAGTCAAAAAGATTTTAAATATCACCAAGTTACCAGAGAAAACCGATTACTACGTTTACGATAGACTCGATTTCACCGGTTTAGAAGTCTCTGCTCAGACTTACACCAACAATCAATTGACAGAATCTCAAGTCATTACGGATTATTCTTTAACCTATGCGGATGGTTCTGCCGTTCAGGAAGGTGAAATGTTGATGCAAGCCTATGATGAACTGGTCATCAACATCAGCAAAGAAGGTTATGAAGGTAACTACATCACCTTCTATGTCAGCGATGTCACTGGTTTTTCTGAAGGTTTGAAGATCACCTCTGCCGCCACTACCACAAACTATATCATCGGTGAAACTTTCTCTAGTGAAGGTTTAGCAGTTCAATACGGTTACACCTATCGTAAAGATAAAAGACAGACGTTCTCTGAGACGATTGAGGATTACACATTAAGCATGGTTGTCGATGGTAACACCATCAACCCGACAAACTACGTCTTTACCACTCAGGGTTCCTATACCATCAATATCTCCTATCAGGGAATCAAAGACTTACTTACCATCAGTTATCCCATCTCTGTTTTAAATCAGACCTCCTATAATTCCTTGATCAACTTAGACAAATACGAAGATAACACCATCTCCTTTAGCAAAGATACAAAGAAGATGACTGTCACCTTTACCAATAACAATGTCGAATTAGCCACTGGCGATAAAGGTTATTATGCTCCAGATGAAGTCGTCAACGAATACAACGTTGCTGACTACTCTGCCAGAAACGCAACTTATTGGAGATACACGCCAACTACTGGTGAAGTTCCATTACTTGTTGTTCCAGTTAAAACTCCAGGTAGTCAATCCAAAGCGACTACTGAAAATTGGAATATGATTAACAAAGCCTTCTTCGGCAATTCTGCTGATTTAGAGTTTGAATCTCTTCACTCCTACTACTATCAGTCCTCCTATGGTCAATTAGACTTCAAAGGCGGTATGACTGGTTACTTTGATCCTTCTACTGTCGATGCCACTTACGCGAATTTGACCGGCTATAACGCCACATCCGTCAACAACCTTCCTCAATTAGCCTTAGACTGGGCGGTAGAAACTTATGGCATTGATCCTACCAAATACGATTCCAACCAGGATGGTTGTGTCGATGGTATCTGGTTAGTCTATCTTGAAAACGTCAATCAATATAATACGGATACCTGGTGGGCTTATACCTCTACCACGACCAATGTTGGAACTGTTGCAGACCCGGTTGCCAATTGCTTTGCCTGGTGCTCTATTCAGTTCTTGAATGATACTTGTTTCTCCTATGATTCCAGCTATTATGCCAACCATGAATGTGACGCCCACGTCCTCATTCATGAAACCGGCCATATGTTAGGTATTGCCGACTACTATTCTTATAACAGCAGCAGTTATTATGACGCAGTCGGTAAGAAGGATATGATGTCGAACAACATTCATGATCATAACCCTTATACCAAGTTGTTCTATGGTTGGGTCACTCCTTATATCGTCTACGGTTCTTCGACCATCACCATCGAATCCTGTCAGTCTGAAAATGCGGTTATCGTCATTCCTTATGACAACAAATCCTATTTAAAAGATGCCAATGGTAAGGTTTGCTTCAACGTCTATGACGAATACCTTGTCTTAGATTACTTCACACCAAATAATCTCAATGCTGCTGACTATGATTGCTATGGTATCAATCACTTAAAAGGCGAAGGTGGTAGACTCTACCATGTTGATGCCAGAATGGGTCGTTGGTTAGGTGGAACTTTCGATTTACCAGACGATTCTGATACTCTGATGTCCTCTACCTTGGGAAGCTTATACATGGTTATCAGCAATACCGAAGGAGGCTCTCGTTGCGAATCGGTAGCGTATGGTTTGGATGAGAGTGCTGACGCCTGGGATGAACTCCGTTGGATCTCTGCTGATGGTAATTATCTCAGTTCCAACAACACCGCTTCTGCTTCTTCTCTCTTTAAAGCTAATAAGACTTTCTCAATCAATACCTTCAGCAGTCAATTTAACAAGACGACCGTCAAGAATGATGACAACACCACTTCAACCTACTATATGGATTGTTTAAAACCATTCTCTACCTCGTTCAAAATCGATTCTATCGCTTAAAGTTGTTTTTAGAAAAATTAGACATAATAAAAGGCTGTTAATCTACAAAATTTGTAGGATAACAGCCGTTTTTAATTACTCTTGTGACTGGACTTTTTCGTTATAGGGAAGTTCGTAGTCTCTCATATGAGTCTTCTTGCTTCTGAGCAATAAGATGAGATAGACAACACCACCGATAAACAAGGCGATAGCCCAGAACTGGGAAGGAGTGATACCAGGGATGAAGTTACCGCGATGATCATCTCTTAAGAATTCAATTAAGAATCTCCAGATACCATAACTGATCATATAAGTAGGCATGGTAAGCAAGGTTTCTTTTTTAAAAGCGATATAAATAAGGATAGCAGACAAGGTCAGTAAGAAGACCGCTTCGAATAATTGGGTTGGAACAACAACTCGACCTTCTGTAGTGCGGAAGACGACGCCAATCCAATAGAATGGGTTATCTTCAGTCAGGGTCATACCATAACAACAACCATCCATGGTACAAGCGATTCTACCAATACCATGAGCAAAAGGAACACAACCGCCAGCAATCAAAGTGACTGGAGCAAGTGCGGTTGGATATTTCTTACGTAAGAATAAGAAGTATCCGGCAAAGAAGGTTCCAACACCACCGACAAGGCCACCAAAGAAAGTCATAGCCCAAGTCCATTCATAATGGCTTGGATCTTCGATGAAGTCATAAAGGTTCTGGAACAAGATGGCGAAGACAACACCGATAGCTGCAGAAATAGTAAAGAGAATTTCAAAATCTGTAGCCATCCCTTTTTTCAAATTCTTCTTACGGAAGAAGAGGTCAAAGATAACTAAGGCAATCACGACACCAACAGCGACAATGATCGGATAAATATCGAATGTGAAATCAGCAGGTAGCATGTTCGTTTTTCCTCCGTGCTATGTAATATAAGATGCCGACATATCCTAAAACGAATATTCCGATACATAAAGAGGTGAGAATATAAGGAGTATTCATTTCTAGTGAATAGAATAATGCATATAAATCCGTATTCAAGAAATTGAATATAAAATGTCCGATGATTGGAATAATTGGTGTCTGGAAGTATAAAGCGATAAAACCTAAGACCAAGCCAAGAACAACGGTGTACCCGATCTGAGTCAAGACGGATAATGGGTTGTTGCCATAGAAATTGACTACATGCATCAAGCCAAAGGCCAAAGAGGAGAAGAGAATTAATAAAACGTCTTTATATTTTCCATCCTTGACGACATCCTGAAGAAAATAGAGGAAGAAGAAGCGAAAGAGCAGTTCTTCAATTGTCACACAACATAGCGTCATGCCTGCGTTGTTGATAAAAGCAGCAACATCTAAACTCTCCCTTATTGGAGCAGTAAACACCCAACTGTAGATCAGATTAGACATTCCGCCAATAACCAAAGGTATGAGTAACAAGTAAGAAAGATGCTGACTATTTTTCTGCATCTCTAATTTTGCTTTCCTAGATTCATACACCAAAAGAGCAATCACCAAAAGATAAAGAACATACATCAACAAATTTACAACCCAGGTTACTGGAATCCAATCTTTTATAGGTAAAAGCTTCACTCCTAAATAGAGTGCAAACAGATACAAGAATGAATACAACTTGTTAGAAGTTTCTTTTGACATAACACAAGTTTAATATTTTCTTTTTTCTGTAACAAGAGAAAAGCCTCGGTATGAAAGCCGAGGCATATGTTCTAGTTAGAGAAAGGATTAATCCTTATACATATTGGAGGTAACAGAGATAGAGGTATCGTGGTTGATGGAATCAATGATAGCAGCAATATGTGGAGCAAGAGAGATGACCTGAACTCTGATGTCCTTGTTGTCGACAAAACGACGATCAAGAGGAATAGAGTCAGTGACAATAAGCTTATCCAAGACGTGAGAAGTGGTAAGTCTTTCATAAGCTGGATCAGATAAGACTGGATGAACAGCGCACATCATAACTCTCTTAGCACCATTGGCCTTTAAGGCGTTGGCAGCAGCAACGACAGTACCAGCAGTATCGATCATATCGTCGATAAGGACACAATCCTTACCATCGACACCACCGATGATGTTCATGACTTCTGGCTGATACTTGTTGTTTCTTCTCTTATCGATGATGGCAAGAGGAGCATTGAGCTTTTCAGCAACCTTTCTGGCTCTGTTGACACCGCCGTGATCAGGAGAAACGATAACGACGTTTTCCTTATCGATTTCAGGATCATTATATAAGACATGACCGATGAGCGGGATAGCAGATAAATCATCTTCCAAACAGGAGAAGAAACCCTGTTCCTGAGATGCATGTAAATCAAAAGTGACGACTCTGTCGGCACCAGCGGTAACCAATAAATCAGCAACTAACTTCGCAGTGATTGGTTCACGTGGCTTAGACTTTCTATCCTGTCTGGCATAACCAAAGTAAGGAATGATAACGTTGATTTCACCAGCAGAAGCTCTTCTTAAGGAATCAATGAAGACCAAGACCTCCATCAAATTGTCATTAACTGGCGGACAAGTAGACTGAATAATGAAGCACTGTTTACCACGAACGGTATTGTTCGGACTGGCTAAGACTTCTTTAGACGGAAAACGGTTCAGATAGACATCACCCAATTTCGTATTTAAAATTTCAGCGACAGATTTGGCGAGATCAGGGTTGGCAGACAAGGAAAAGACAACGGCATTATCTTCGATCTTCATATGTTTCCTCCTAATAACGTGTACTATTCTACTACTTTATTAAGAATAATACTTCCCTTTTTTCATCTAAGCGCTTTAATAGAAAATTTCACTCTATTTTACCTGATTTTCACATGAATGAAGCAAGACTATTTTTTATAAAATAGGAGTGCATTAAATGCACTCCTATACACTTGCGATAAAAAGTTTAGATGCAGGTATAGCCGCCATCGACAGCGATGATCTGGCCAGTGACATAGCTGGATTCTTCGGCACCGAGGAAAACAGCAGCAGAATTCAATTCGCCTGGTTTACCATATCTCTGCATTGGAACAGACTGGTGAGCGAAGGCCTGGAAGAATTCAGAGTCAAGAGTCTGCTGAGTTAATTCAGTGTAGAAGTAACCTGGGCAGATAGCATTGACAGTGATTGGCATGCCGGTATGAGCTAATTCAGCGGCTAAGCCACGGGTGAAGTTAACAACAGCACCCTTGGAGGTGTGATAAGCGATGGTTGGGATAGCAGTGTTACCAACTAAGCCATAGATAGAAGCGATGTTGATGATACGACCGAACTTCTGAGCACCAGTGCCGATAGCATCCTTCATGAGGTTACCGAAGGCCTTGGAAAGCTTGAAGATAGAAGTTAAGTCTAACTTGAGAGTGAATTCCCAATCTTCTGGATTGTAATCAAGAGCTGGAGTACCAGTACCCTTTTCACCACCAGCGCAGTTGACTAAGACTTCAGCCTTGCCGAACTTAGCTTTGACAGCTTCAACAGCAGCGGCGATAGAAGCATCGTCAGTGACATCGCACTTGACTGGTAAGACTTCGATACCATTCTTAGCAGATAATTCAGCAGCTAAGGCTTCAAGTCTTTCGACTCTTCTGGCTAATAAGACGAGGTTAGCACCCTGTTCGGCGAAACCTTCAGCCATCTGTTTGCCTAAGCCGGAAGAAGCACCGGTAACAACAACAACTTTACCTTTATAATTGAACATTAATTTTGACCCCCTTTTGGTCTATCGCATAAGATTATATAGTTAAATTAAAGGGCTTTCAACAAACAAAAAAATTCTTTTTTGGCTTTTGCACGTTTTTTGCGCACTTTTGTAAATACTCATGTATACATTTGTAAAAAATGCGCAGCGATGATACTTTTTACCTAATTTTGTAACTTTTAATATATGCGATTTTTTTTGAAGTTTTTTTCTCATTCAAATTATTTTTCAAAAAAAATCCGAGGAATTTTCCTCGGATTGAATTTATAAAGCGAATTCAGTCAGATAACACTCATAATCCTGCTTCTCAAAGATGGATTTTGCGCGTTCGAGAAGTTTTTTATCTTTGTGAAGAGCAAAGCAGGCAGAACCTGTACCAGACATACCCGATAAGACAAGACCCATGGTATTCATCTTATCTAAAAGGTCCTGAATCAAAGGTAAGGCTTTGATGGCAGGAATCGATAAGACGTTGATCAAGTTTTCCTTGATACCTTTCTCATCATCAATTTCCAGAGCCTTGATCAGGGCTTTGATATCTGGATGTTTGATTTCCCCTTCGATCAGATCATAAGCGTCATAGACAGACTTGGTCGATAAACCGATGTTCGGTTTGACGATCAAGCAGTGGTATGGGCATTTGACCTTGATCTGAGATAACTTTTCACCACGGCCTTCCACTCTGGCTGGTTTATCATATAGACAAAATGGAACATCGCTGCCGATGGTCAAAGCGAGTTCATGTTCAATTCTATCTTTATCTTCTGGAGAGTCATGCATGTAGTTATCCAAGGCTTTGATGACAGCTGCTGCATCTGCGCTTCCTCCACCAAGACCAGCCTGGACTGGGATTCTTTTATGAATCATCATACGAAAATCACCGTTGACACGGAAATTTTCACGCATAGCGTTTAAAGCCTTATAGGCAAGATTCGATTCATCGCAGACGATGGTTGGATCATCACAATAGAGATAGGTATCTAAGTGAGCGTTGGCTGGGAAAGGTGTAATCTCTACAGAATCATGTAATTTTAATGGGATGGTAATCATATCAATTTCATGATAACCGTCTTCTCTTTTTCCTAAGACATCAATGGCAAGGTTAATTTTAGCTAGGGCTTTTACAACGATAGTGTTCATAAAATAATGGTTATACTTTCTATTATCTGAATAACGTCACCGATATTATACTTCATTTGCTGCCAGTTAAAAGTAGGAAAAGTATTTTCTTCTTTTTCTAAAAGAAGGTAAACTAATAGCATGGAGAAAAGACTCACTCGTGATGAACTGTTAAACTCCTTTCTCAGAAAGGCGGAAAACCCGTTCACTACCATGGAACAGAAAAACGACATCAGACGTATTCTGATGGAGAGTAATACCATGCGTGGTATGAACCACCTTTTTTTGGTGAAGTGTTATTTTGATGAAGAGCAACCATTGTTCCACATCTCTAAAAAGGAAGCTATCCGTCAGGCTAAGCTTGCTTACAGAGAGAATAACCGTGGCGCCTTCTATTATCTTTATCTCCTATTAAAAGATTCTGATCCCGTCAAAGCGAGAAACTATCTCAACCTTGCTTGTGCTTGTGGTAATCCCAAAGCCTACTTAGAAAAAGGAAGACTACAACATCGTGGTATCCTTTTTGAGAAGAATGAAAAAGAGGCCTTCAAGAATTATCATATCGCCGCTTTATGCTCTTTAGCAGATGGCTATTATGGTATGCTTCTTTTGGCTAGTGAACTAGGTGATATCACCCTAGCCAGACATGTCTATGAAGAAGCAAATAAAAACGGTATTTCCCTACCAGGAGTTGTAGAATGAAAAAAGTCATTTTGGTTGGTGCTTCACCCCTTATGGATACCTCCTTTCTACAAGAGAAAAAAGAGGATACTTTTTATGTCGCTTGTGATGGCGGATATCAAGTCTATCTAAAAGAGAAGAGAGAACCAGATCTCTTTGTCGGTGACTTTGACACCCTTCCTGAGAAGGTGATTTCTCATCCAAAAGAGATGATCAGACTCTCGACCATCAAGGATGATACCGACACCATGTTTGCTATCAAGACCTGTTTAAAAAGAGGGTATGACACCTTCTATCTATATGGGTGTCTGGGTGGTAAAATCGAGCACACTTTAGCTAACATTCAAACCCTAAAATTCCTCTGCGAAAATAAGGCCAGAGGATACCTCATTGACAAAGAAAATAATCTGGTTCTTTTCCTTCTTCATAATGAGTCAATCACCTTTAAAAAATCAGCGGGCATGATATCTGTTTTTGCACTGGATAACACCGTCTCTGGCGTAGATGAAATCAACCTCAAATATGAATTATCCGATGCCAGTTTGACCAACGCTTTTCCGCTTGGTGTCTCTAATGAATTTCTCAAAGATAAGGTCGCGACCATCAGAGTTAAAGAGGGTCACCTTCTTGTTGTCGCACCATTAGACAGTATTGATTTATAAATCGAGATTCGACCAGCCAGGTGCTGGTCGATTTTAATTTTGTCTGTTTCATCAACTTCTCTTCAAGGTTACCTTTTTTAATTATTTTACTCTTGTATAATTTGTGACATTTCACCCTATTTGCAAAAGTTATCCACAAAAAATTTTTTCGGTGCCAAATTTTTATAAACATGGTTTTTCAAGACTTATTTTTTCTCGGTTGATAAGCGGAATAGACCCGTTAGTATTTTTGTGGATTATTCCCTATCATAAAATAGACTTATCCACCGCTTACCCACCAAAATAAAGTCTATCCACAGGGCGTTGATAAGTATTTTTCAGCCTGGTGAATAAGTGAGTTATCGCTCGTATTTATCGAGAAATTTCATTGTGATTTATTTTTGATTTTGTGTATAGTTATCCACATATCCACAATAGAGTTATCCACATAGTTTTTATCCACCAGTTATCCCCAAAACACGGTTGGTGGATAAGTGATTTTTCACCCCTACGAAGTAGTTGTTTTCGACCTCTCAAATTTATGTTGATAACTTTTTTCACCGCAATTTTTTCTTCCTTTATAGATGGTTCTTTTCTATAATGAAAAGGCACGCAAAGGAGATGGCTATGAGAGAAACCAATAAAGAACGCCAGATCAATGATATATTCGATAAGCTATTAGAACGTCTCAGAAATGAATTGAACTCCACTCTTTTCGATACCTTCTTTTCCGGAGATTCCTGTGAGCTGAAATCCATCGAAGGTGATAAAGCCACCTTCGTTTGTGACACCTCATCTAACGCCGCCATCATGCGTTCTTCCTTACAGACAAATATCACCAGAATCCTATCCGAATTATTAGAGACAAATATCACGGTTGAGTTCACTGATCGTAAGAGTTATATCAAGAAATCCAAGCTGGTCGAGAGAGCCAATTCCTCCTTCTTCCAGAACTCTTATTTACAGCCGCAATACACCTTTGAAAACTTCGTCGTTGGACCTTATAACAGAGACGCTTTTTTAGCCAGTATGTATGCGGTGGAAACCCCTGGTAAAAGCAACCCTATTTTCCTATATTCCAAATCCGGTTTAGGTAAGACGCATCTCCTTCAGGCTATCGGTAACGCCTACTCCTTAAAGCATCCGGAAGCCAAGGTCTTATACATCACCAGTGATGACTTCATCACCGAGTTCGTCAAATTCTCTTTAGGTAATAAGGATTCCGAAAGTTTAAAAGATTTCTTCACCACGATCGATTTATTAGTGGTCGATGATATTCAGTTCTTAGCCAAACGTGAAGGCTCGCAGATGATGTTCTTCAACGTCTTCAATCTGTTAGTCAGCCGAGGAAAACAAATCGTCTTGACCAGCGATAGAAGCCCCTCTGAATTAAAAGATCTTCCTGACCGTTTGGTCTCCCGTTTTGCCGGCGGTTTATCCATCTCGATTTCTAATCCAAATAAAGAGACATTGATTGAAATCCTGAAGCTGAAAATTCGTAACTCCTCTTTAAGCGTCGATATCTTTGATAAAGACGTTTTGGAATATCTTGCCTTCAATTATGGAAAGAATGTCCGTGAACTAGAAGGCTCCTATAACAATCTTCTTTTTGCTATCACTACTCATAAGCCGACTGGTAATATCACATTGGAATTTACCAAATCCGTCTTTGAAGTCGATGAGAAGAGAAGAGCCAAGTCCGGTAAAGTCGATGTCTCCTTGATCATCCGTATCGTCGCGGAATACTACAACATGACCGAAGCCCAGTTAAAGAGCAAGGTCAGAACCTCTCAGATTGCTCTAGCCAGACAGATTGCCATGTATCTCTGTCGCAACATGCTCAATACCCCATACCAGGAAATCGGTCGCCAGTTTGGTAAAGACCACACCACGGTCTTGGCTAACGTCAACAAGATTCAAAACAATTTGAAAACCGATGTCGCTTTAAAGAAAGCCATCGATGATCTCTCCAATAAGATCAAAGCATCTAAATAAGTGATTCAGGGGGCTGTTGAAAAACCTACATTCTAAATGTGGGTTGGACAACGCCCTTTTTCCATAACAAAAAGACCTAATTCGTTGAGAATCAGGTCTTTTTAGGTA